>JASGCU010000028.1:0-2431 GCA_030053935.1 Chitinophagaceae bacterium | reverse complement strand
CATCAAGAATAGTTTTATTTTTTCCATTCAAACCTTTCTTTTGATTGTATTCATTGATTTTCTGCATCAAACGGTCGCTCATAACTCTCGTTATTTCTATTTCCCATTTGTCATCTATCTTTAAACATTCATAATTAACAATGTCATTGATGACCACCTCATCTAAAATTTCTTTTAGGTCACGAAGCTCTATTTTTACCTCCGTATTATTATATTCGTCAATGAAATTATGTAATTCTTTTTCATCGTCAATATCAATATAAAATACAATTATCTGCTTGGTGTTATCGGGCAAATCAGGCATAGCCTCGTTGATTATTCGGTTCATCATGGGCTTGTCTAATACTTTTGTGCTGTGGTCTAACAGATTAGGAACATACACAGGAACTAAACCGAGTTTACTGTCATTAATAGCACCCTCCCAAAAACTATCTAAACCATCTTCGTTGCGTAAACCTGTAATTAATGATTTTAGTTTATCCATAGTTTGCACCGGATTGCGGAAAAGAGAAACCCCGTCTTTTATATCAAAAATTTCAAATGCTGCTCCTGCGGATTTTAATCTATCTCTCACGGTTTGAATACTATTTACACCTATATCCACGTGTATAAAATTTCTGCCTAAATCATTGGCTACTTTCGCTGTTACTCCACTACCTCCGAAAAAATCAGCAACGAGCATGCCTTCATTACTACTCGCTTTGATAATTCGTTCGAGAAGTGCTTCAGGTTTTTGTGTGGAATATTCTACTCTCTCACTATTTTCTGTGCCAATTGGATATATATCATCCCAAACATCTCTACATACTGAATTATGATACCACATTTCTTTTTCTTCATCCCATAAATCCTCCACACCAGCAAAATTATATTTTTTTAATTGATAAGATTTGTAATATTGAGTGTTGAAACAATAATCATTTAAGGATTTTGTATAAAAATAAATACTATCATGTTTCCTTGCAAATAAACCTTTTGAAATACCTCCCGTTCTGTAGCCCCATATAATTTCATTTTTCAAAAAATCTTCTCCGAAAATCTCATCCATTAATATTTTTACATAATGCCCTATATGATAATCAAGATGAACATAAATACTTGCAGTGTCGCTCATTATGCTTTTAATGGCAACAAGGTTTTCATACATCCAATTCAAATAATCTTCTTTATTCCAAATATCACCATACATTTTTTCTTCAAATGCACGTAATTCTTCAATATCAAGTTTTTCCTCTGATTTTGCAATTTTTTCAGCAAGTTTGGGATTTCGCCTTATGTAAACTTTCTTTGCATAATCTGCACCACTGGCAAATGGAGGGTCAATGTAAACAAGGTCAACTTTAATTCCTTTGTCTTTCAAATAAGCACAAGCAGAAAGACATTCGCCACGCATTATTAAGTTTTTAAGATTGTTCCCTACACTTTCAATTTTTTCAACTTCATAAAGAGGCAAGCCTCTTTTAATTCGGTCATAAACTTTGTTGTTGTCTCTGTATCGTAAAACTCTCCGAGTGCGAACAAAATTATTTAACACTGCTTGCCCTTCCACTGTATTTGGTATATATGAGATGTATTTTATAGGCATATTTTAATTATTAAAAAATTCAATAAGGGTTTCATTTAGTTTTGCAAGGTTATCATCAAATTGAGCATCATCCTGCAAAAAAAGGTATTCAAATTTTTTGTAACCGAATTTGCCATTATTCATTTTCAAAAATTCAGTTTCCATAAATTGTTTGCGAAGTTTAAATGTTTTCTGCTCTGCGTATCCACTTCCTTTGGTTTCTATAATCAATACTTTATTTATTACATTGTTTTTACGCTTTATAACCAAAAAGTCAGGAGTATATAAACCAACTCTTTGCCAAGTAGTGCCTTTTTGTGCAAAACAAAGTATTCTAAAATCGGTTAAATGCTTTTCTCCGTTATAGTACATTTCCAGATTGTTTTCTTTGATATTCTTGAGTGTTAGTGCTTCCTGTAAAAACTTTAACTCAAATTTGCTTTGAAAAAAGTTATACGGTAGGTAATGCAAAGTTTCATTTTTAGCACTTATTGCAGGTGTGAGAGAATTTAGTTTTTTATGTTCATCAAAAGTATAACTGCTTGCAAACGCACCAAAACCTCGTTGCTCCATTGTTTCAACCATTAATTGATAGGACTTATGGAAATCCTCATCCGTCTGCTCAATGGGTTCAATATTCTTTTCATCCATTGATAAAATTCTTTTGGTTTCTTCTTTGTCAGGAAAAAGCGAGTTGTTAAATGGTATGCTTTCCAACTTTTCTACAATCAACATTTTGGCTGTGTCTGGTATTATTTCTGATTTTGTTTCAAACTCTTTTTTACAATGAAATGCTAATCGAATTTCTGATTGTATTTTTTCGTGATTGTAAAGGTCATTGAAAAATAATTTTTTGTTTTCTGTAAA
>JASGCU010000027.1 GCA_030053935.1 Chitinophagaceae bacterium | reverse complement strand
TGGACTGCGAAGCAGGACGGGGTGGAAAAAATGGAGTGGACTGCGAAGCAGGACGAGGTGGAAAAAATGGAGTGGACTGCGAAGCAGGACGGGGTGGAAAAAATGTGGTGGACTGCGAAGCAGGACGGGGTGGAAAAAATGGAGTGGACTGCGAAGCAGGACGGGGTGGAAAAAATACCAGAATGGCAACAAAAATCCCTTTTCCAATTTTGGCTCTTACCAAAAAATAAAGAACTCAATCAAAGGGCTAAAGAGCTAAGAAAACAAGGTATTTTATCAGAGGTTTTATTCTGGAAAAATTTTAAAAACAAAGAAAAACTAAAAGGATATGATATAGATAGGCAGATAATTATTGGAAATTTCATTGTTGATTTTTTTATTGCAGAACTTGGCTTAGTGATAGAGATTGATGGGGCAAGTCATGATGACAAACAAGAATATGATCAGGAAAGACAAGAATTTTTGGAGGATTTGGGGCTAAAAGTCATAAGATATACGGATAAAGAAGTTAAACAAAATATAGAAGGAATTTATCAAGATTTTTTAAAAAATATAGAAAATAGGGAAAAAGAATTATCTACCTATCCACCCCGTCAATCTACGATTGACACCCCTCAAAGAGGGGAATTTTCCACACACTACCCCTTCAAGAGGGGAATAGACGGAACTATTAAAGAGAATCTGATTATTAAAGGTAACAACCTCCTCGCTCTTCATAGTTTAAAATCTGAATTTGCTGGGAAGGTAAAACTTATTTACATTGATCCTCCTTACAATACTGGAAATGACGGATTTCAATACAATGATAATTTCAATCACAGTACTTGGCTCACTTTTATGAAAAACCGTTTAGATGTTGCGAAAGAACTACTTAGAGATGATGGTGTAATTTTTGTTCAATGTGATGATAATGAACAAGCATATTTAAAGGTTTTGATGGATGAGATTCAAGATATTCAATTTATAAACTGCATTACTGTAAAGATGAATGAATCTAAGGGTTTAAAAAATGCACATATTGAAAAAAGACTACCGAAGAGCAAAGAATATATTTTAGTTTATTCTAAAAATAAATTTATCTTTAATCCGCAAAAGATTGAAAAAAATCAAGACGAATTAAAGGGTTATGTAAAATATTACAATAAACAAATTCTTAATATAAATGAAGATATGTCTTTGTGGAAAATTGGAGATTTTTCAGAATCAATTGATGAAAGACTATTAAATGCTGATAAATTAATTTATTTAGTTGAACCTGATAATGATATTAAATTGTATTTAAAGAAAAATTCATTTGGTAGAATTGTTAATAGTAAAGGAAATGCAAATTACTATTACAATAATGGTAAAGACATATTAAAAGTATTGTTTTTGAGTCAAAATCTAAATAGATTTATTGGTGATTTGTGGACAGATATTTCAACAATAAATATTAATAAAGAAGGAGGTATACCGGTACTTTCAAACGGACAAAAACCTGAAAAAATTATTCAAAGAATTATAGATTTAGCTACAAATACTAGCGATATAGTTTTGGATTATCATCTTGGATCAGGAACCACCTGTGCTGTTGCTCATAAAATGAATCGTCAATATATAGGAATTGAGCAGATGGATTACATTGAAACCATCGCAGTTGAAAGAATAAAAAATGCGACACAAGGAGAGCAAGGTGGAATTTCAAAAGCTGTTGGCTGGCAAGGTGGTGGAGAGTTTATCTATTGCGAACTTGCAAAATGGAATGAAAAAGCAAAAGAAGAAATACAAAATGCAAAAGATTTACCTGCTCTTGTAAAACTCTTTGATACTTTGTATGAAAAGTATTTCCTTAATTACAATGTAAAAATTAAAGACTTTAAAGAGAAGATAGTTAAAGAGGAAGGGTTTAAAAAACTTGCTCTTGCACAGCAAAAGAAAATGTTTTTGACTATGCTTGATTTGAATCAGATGTATGTGCAAGAAAGTGAAATGGCTGATGAAAGATATGGGATAAGTACTGAAGACCAAAAATTAACAAAAGCTTTTTATAGTAAAAAATAATATGGGTAAGTTGTGAAAAAAAATCAAATCACTCCGAAAGATCAATTCACGGAGTTTTTACTTTACACTTCTCCAAATGGGGAGGTTAAAATTGAAGTATTTCTTTATAATGAATCTGTTTGGCTTACGCAAGAGCAACTGGCAAATATTTTTGGGGTGCAGAGGCCGGCTATCACCAAGCATCTTAAAAATATTTTTGAAGATGAGGAATTAGAGGAAAATGTGGTTAGTTCCATTTTGGAACATACCACTATACATGGAGCTATAGAGGGTAAAACACAAACGCAACAAGTAAAATTTTACAACCTTGATGCCATCATTGCCGTTGGCTATAGAATCAATAGTAAAAAAGCAACACAGTTTAGAATTTGGGCAACAAAAATTCTAAAAGAATATATAATCAAAGGCTTTGTTCTCAATGATGAGGGGCTAAAAAATGGGGTATATTTTGGTGCTGACTATTTTAAAGAATTACTCGAAAGAATTCGCTCTATTAGAGCCAGTGAAAGAAGAATTTACCAACAAATCACAGATATTTTTGCAGAGTGTAGTATTGATTATGATTTAACTTCAGAAATTACAAAAAAATTTTATGCAACAGTTCAAAATAAATTTCATTTTGCTATTACAGGAAAAACAGCTGCAGAAATCATTTTTGAAAAAGCAAATAAAGAAAAACCTAATATGGGATTAACAACTTGGAAAAAATCAACAAGTGGTAGGATTTTAAAATCAGATACTATCATTGCAAAAAATTATCTCAATGAAAAAGAAATCAAACAATTAGAAAGAACCATAACATCGTATTTTGATTATATTGAAAATCAAATAGAAAAAAGAAATACTTTTACAATGGAAGAATTATCAGAATCTATCAATAAGTTTTTAGAATTTAATAATTTTGAAATTTTGAATAGCAAAGGAAAAATATCTCACAAACAAGCAGAAAACAAAGCCTTTGCAGAATATGAGGAATTTAATAAAACTCAATTGATAAAATCAGACTTTGATCGTGTAGTCAAAAAAGCTTTGAAAAATAAGGAAAAATAGTATGGCAGAATTACACGAACAAATAAAAAACGCCATAGAGTTTGGCACTCCAAAACCTGAAATACCTGAATATGTTTCAAGTAATTTAAAATACCCATTTTTTGACTGGCAAAAAGAAGCTTTTCAATATCTTTTACTTAATGAAAAAAGAACAGAAGGTAAAAATGAACCTACTCACTTGATGTTTAATATGGCGACGGGTACGGGTAAGACCCTGCTTATGGCAGCTTGTATTTTACATTATTATAATAAAGGATACCGAAAGTTTATCTTTTTTGTGAATCAAAAAAACATTATCTATAAAACGGAAAATAACTTTATTGATAGTAATCACAATAAATATCTCTTTGCAGATAAGATTGTGATTGATGACGAAACTATAAATATAAAAAAAGTTGAAACTTTCTCAAAGAGTAATGAAGGGATTGAAATAAAGCTCACTACCATACAACAGCTTTATAATGATATTCATATTCAAAAAGAAAATCAGGTATTGTTAGATGACTTAATTAAAAAGGATATAGTAATGCTGGCTGACGAAGCCCATCACTTGAATACCGATACAATGAAAGCACAAGGAAAATTAGATTTACACTTAGAACTAAACGACAATGCAAGTGTAATAGAAATTGAAAAGAAAGGTTGGGAGCATACTGTTATTGAATTACTTCTGAATAAGAAAGGTAAAAAAGAAAATAAAAATGTACTTTTGGAATTTACTGCCACTATTCCTGAAATTCAAAGTGTAAAAGAAAAGTACGCCCCTAAAATTATATATAAATTTGTATTAAAAGACTTTGTATCGAAGGGATACACCAAAGAAATCAATCTTCTCTCTTCTTCTTTAGAAAAAAGAGAACGTATTTTGCTAGCCCTTATTTTTAGCTGGTACAGGCACAAAATTGCTCTTAAAAATAATTTATCAAACTGGAAACCGGTAATACTTTTTAGAAGCAAGACCATTGAAGAATCAAAGATTGACTTTGAAGAGTTTTTGGTAATGGTAAAAAATCTTAAAGTATCTGACTTTGATTTTTTAAAGAATATTGAAGATAAATTTACTGAAGCGCAAGGTTTATTCCTTGGATTATACGAGCAAGGAAAATCTAGAGTTATAGATTTGATTACATTTATTAAAAATCAAGGAATCAATAAATTTGAAATAATAACCTTTATCAAAGATAACTTTTCAGAAAGAAACTGTATCATTACAAACTCTAAAACAAACAAAGCAAAAACAAAGGAAAATATTGATGAGGATACTGATAAACTTCTAAATAACCTTGAAGATAAAGATAATCATATACGAGCAATCTTTACCGTAAACAAACTAACTGAAGGTTGGGATGTTTTGAACCTTTTTGATATTGTGCGGCTCTATTCAGGACGAGATGAAGGAAAAGATAGCAAAGGAAACAGAAAAGCAGGAAGTGCTACTATCTCTGAAATTCAGTTGATTGGACGGGGTGTACGATACTATCCATTTCCATATCAAGACAAAATAAAGAACAAGAGAAAGTTTGATGAAAATCTTGGTAATGAAATGCGAGTGATGGAGGAACTTTATTATCATAGCGATTCAGATCATAGGTATATAGACGAATTGAAACGAGAATTGAAGAATAAGGGTTTGATAGATGATGAAAGGGTTGAAAAGAAATTCAATGTTAAACGAGATTTTGCAGAAAGTCCCTTCTTTAAGAATGTAAAAATTTGGAAGAACGAGCAGATTGAAAATCCTGAAAGAAAGCAAAAGACCTTAGACTATTTGAAAGAAAATCTAGAGCTTAAGTTTGATTTAGAAAGTCTTGGAATCAGAGAGCAAGAAATGGACTTTGATAAAGAAGACTCTGATACAGAAAGATTAAATATCAATGATGTAAACAAAAAAACTATTACTAAAACAATCAAAGAATTTGAAAAACATATCTTTTATAAAGCAGTACATATAAAATCTAAAAAGCAAGCTTCACTTTTGAGATTTGAATCTTTACAACAAGAAATTGATATTGCATCAATGGAAGATTTTAGAACAAAGTTAATCGGAGACCTTACAATTAAATTAGTAACTGTAAAGTCTAGCGTTGATGAAATTACAAACAAGGAAAAATTAGAAATACTTCTAAAAGCTTTAGATAT
The DNA here is from genome assembly GCA_030053935.1 of Chitinophagaceae bacterium. Lineage (NCBI taxonomy): Bacteria > Pseudomonadati > Bacteroidota > Chitinophagia > Chitinophagales > Chitinophagaceae > Chitinophagaceae bacterium. The sequence continues at coordinate 20,447 of JASGCU010000027.1, read as the reverse complement.
AATATTTGCTGCGCTTAAACAACATATTAATCCGCATAAGGGTACAGAATTTGAAGCATACAGCTTGGCTGATTTATTTGGTGAAGAAATACGCAAGAATGTCAAAAACGATGAAGAAAGTCAAAGATTAGAAAATGAATTGAAAAATCAAGATTGGTATGTAGTAGACCAGTTTTATGGCACGAGCGAAGAAAAAGGATTGATTGAATTTATAAAAGGTACAATTATCAATTTACAAGAAAAATACGAAGAAGTGTATCTTTTAAGAAATGAAAGACAGTATAAAATCTTTGAATTTAATACAGGGCAAGGTTTTCAGCCCGACTTTATATTATTCTTGAAGGATGAGAAAAACTTATACTATCAATTATTTATCGAACCTAAAGGAGATAATCTTTTACAAAAAGATGAATGGAAAAATGATTTTCTCAAGAAAATTACAGAAAAGTACTCAGTAAATAATATATTAAGAATCGAGGGTAAAGAATATAATCTGATTGGGCTACCACTGTTTAATAAAAAGAATAATGGAGAGTTTGAGAAAGAGTACAATAAGCTCATCGATTCGATGAAATTGTTCACGATTAAGATTTGATAAGTTCTAAGAAGCTTAATTTTTTTGGTGAAAAAAAATACCAAAAGAAGAATATTTGCATTATGATTTAAAACATTCGATTAGAAAAAATATGATTAAGGTTTTTAAAAAATCTCCTGATTTAAATTTGCATCATTTAATTGGTGGAGAAATAAATTTTGATGTTTTTTTAAGTAAGGTGAGATACTCATTCAAAATTATAAACAAAAACATAAAAAACAAATGACTCATAATCACGCTCAGAAACAAGAAGTAGGTTTTGGAATTACTCAAATAACAGACCAAAGATTGATGAACTCTGATGGTTCCTCTAATTTTAGCAAAGTAGGACTCCCTTGGTATAAGACGAGTAGTTTTTACCATTTTTGTATTTCTCTTTCTTGGTTACAGTTCTTGCTATCGGTAGTAATATTGTTTTTAGGGATAAACCTTATTTTTACCGTGGTATACTTTATTATTGGGGCAGGTCATTTAGTGGGACTACATTATTCTAATGTAATAGGGGTTCTGTTTGAGATATATTTTTTTTCTGTCCAAACCCTTACGACCGTTGGCTATGGAAGAGTGAATCCTGTTGGAGTTCTTACTAATTTTATTGCTTCCTTTCAGACGTTGGTAGGGTTATTATTTTTTTCTGTTATTACGGGCTTAATGTATGCACGGTTTTCTAAACCGCGTGCTTTTTTTCTGTATAGTAAAAATGTTTTATTTTCTCCTTATAAAGATGGGTACGCTCTTATGTTTCGACTTGCAAATAAACTGAAATATAGCATTATCAATGTGAAGGTGGAAATCACTTTATCTATTATTGAGAAGGGAGAGAACGAACAATTACGAAGAAATTTTTATACTCCTATTTCTTTGGAAAGACAACAGATTCAATTTTTTCCCGCGAGTTGGACCATAGTTCATCCGATAGATGCTTCCAGTCCTTTGTATGGGTTATCTTGGGAGGAAATTCAATATTCTCAACTAGAAATTTTTGTTTTAATCAGCGGTTTTGATGAAACATTTGACCAGCAGGTACATTCTAAACGTTCTTACCATGTTTCTGAAACTGTTTGGGGAGCTAAATTTGAAAAGATGATTTTGATAGACCATTTAGGAAGAAATGCGGCAGATCTCAGTAAAATAGATTTGTTTGAAAAAGCACCTATTTATACCCCATAAAAAATATTTTGTTACCATGAGGATTTGCAGAAAGGGACTATTACAAAATTATTACATGTATATATTTTTTTCATTATGCCTATATCAATCAATAAAAACAACAGTATAATACAAGTAATAGGAGCATCTTCTTTAGGTACTCTTATAGAATGGTATGATTTTTATATCTTTGGAAGTTTATCGGGGATAATAAGTAAGCATCTTTTTCCTGATGATTCGGGAGTTTCTGCTCTGATAAGTACTTTGGCAATTTTTGCAGCGGGCTTTATTGTGCGTCCATTTGGAGCTTTATTCTTTGGGAGATTAGGAGATATAGTGGGTAGGAAGCATACTTTTCTACTTACTTTAATCCTTATGGGAGGATCTACTTTTTTTATAGGGTGTATTCCATCATATTCTCAGATAGGGTATGCTGCTCCCATAATTGCTCTCATTCTACGGCTTATTCAAGGTTTAGCATTGGGTGGAGAGTATGGTGGAGCGGCTACATACATAGCAGAGTATGCGCCCTTAGGAAAAAGAGGATTCTATACCAGTTGGATACAAACTACCGCTACTTTAGGGCTTTTTCTTTCTTTAGGCATTATAGTATTTACCCGAAGTACCTTGGGAGAACTTACATTTTATGAATGGGGATGGAGAATTCCATTTCTTATTTCTATCCTTTTGGTCATCGTTTCTGTTTATATCCGTCTCAAAATGAACGAGTCCCCTCTTTTCTCGAAATTAAAATCGGAAGGAAAAATTTCTACCAATCCTCTCAAAGAAAGTTTTCAAAATAAAATGAATTTTAAAATGGTACTCCTCGCTCTATTCGGGGCTACTATGGGGCAAGGAGTTATTTGGTATACGGGTCAATTTTACGCACAGTCGTTTTTAGAAAATACTGTCCTCTTAGAGTTCAACGAGGTGCGTTATATAATGATCTGGGCTATTCTTTTGGGAACTCCCTTTTTTATTCTCTTCGGGAGCTGGAGTGATAGGGTAGGACGTAAATGGATTATGCTATCCGGAATGTTGTTGGGCATTATTTCCTATCGGAGTATATACCAAACCTTTTTAGACAAAACAGATTTCGCATCGTTTCAAAGCACAACCCTTGTTTCCTCAACACAACCCATTCTAAAAAAAATTCCTCTGAAAGGAACAACAGATTCAATCCTCATAACCTCTCTCTCAAAAACTCTTTCTGACGGATCTACTTTTAAAGAAATAAAAAAAGACACACTCTATTCCAATGCAAAAATACAGATGAACCCCTCTATACCTATTTGTACAGACAAAACCCTGTCTCAATCCACCTTTATATGGTTTGTATTTTTAGTATTTATACAGATTATTTTTGTAACAATGGTGTATGGACCCATAGCTGCATTTTTGGTAGAACTATTCCCGACGCAGATTAGATACACCTCTATGTCCCTCCCATATCATATAGGAAACGGTGTCTTTGGAGGATTGGTACCTTTTATTGCTACTCTTATCGTCAGCTATCCCGGAGCAGATAAACTATCAGGGCTTTGGTATCCAATAGGAGTAGCATGTCTTTCACTCATCATAGGAACATTATATATAAATAATAACAACAAAAAATATGAATAGAATAAAAAGATACGGAGGAATTATATGGATAATACTCTCCCCTTGTTTCATTTATTTTATGTGCAGTAATGCCTTCTTAAAAATAAAAGAAGCACCCGAAGGATTTCTCAAAATAAATACTATTCTCCAATGGAGCATTATCCTGATAGTATTTATACCTATATGTATAGGAATGATTATATTTGGATATTATGCAATGAAAGGAGAATACGATAGTGAAACATAATTTTATTGAAAATAAACTCTTCATTTTTGTAACTATTTAGCTACTATTTTTATGTCACGAATGCACGAATGTATTTACTTTTCATTTTACAAATCCCAAAGGTGAATTATAATTCATAATTCATAATTCATAATTCATAATTCATAATTCATATATGTTTTTAGAAAAAAAAATAGATGCGTTTATACAAAAATATTCTTTACTTCAAAAAAATGAAAAAGCCCTTTTAGCCGTGAGCGGAGGTGTAGATTCTATGACTATGACCCACCTATTTCATAAACTTGGGTATAATTTTGGAATAGCACATTGCAACTACCAACTCAGAGGAGCTTCAGCAGATGAAGATGAATTATTAGTCAAGAAAACCGCAGAAAAATACAATGTCCCTTTTCACAGTATAAGGTTTGACACAAAAAAAATAGCATCTCAAAAAAAAGAATCTATTCAAATGGCAGCAAGAGAACTGAGATATAATTTTTTTCATACACTCATACTTTCCAATAGCTATGATAAAATTGTTACCGCTCATATTTTAGAAGATGTACTGGAAACAATTTTTTTGAATATCACCCACGGAACAGGATTTATGGGAATGCTCGGAATAAAACCCATACAAGAACGTATAATACGCCCTCTCCTTTGGATTGATAAAGAGACACTACAAAAATATGCAGTAGAAAATAATATACAATGGAATGAAGACGCCTCTAATTCAGAGCAATACTACCAAAGAAATAAAATAAGAGCAGTAGTTATTCCATTACTCAAGAGTATAAATCCAGGTATCCATTTTACACTTCCAAATACATTAGAAAGAATATGGGATACAGGAAAATGGTTTATCCACCAACGGAATCTATTAGAAAAGGAATCCACATATATTCGGGATGAATATATATATTTAAAACTTCATTTTTTTCATAACGAAAATAAAGTTTTTTTATACGAAGTTTTAAAAAAATATACATCCTTAAACTACTCTCTTTTTTTAAATATATGGAAAAGTACCTGTAAAAAAAATGTCGGTAAAATATTTAAAACATCCGAATATGAAATATGCTTAGATAGAGAACAAATAATTATCAAAAAAATAAAAAAAAATGAAATACCCATTCCTATTTCTATTCAATCCGAAGATACAATAGTGGAAGATTCCCATTTTTTACTATATTGTAGTTCTTATAAAAAAGATAATAATTCTTTTATTCAAAATGCAGACAAAAATATCGCCTTCTTTGATTATGATACATTAATTTTCCCCTTACAAGTAAGAAAATGGAAAAAAGGAGATAAATGGAAACCATTAGGAATGAATGGACATAAGAAGGTAAGCGATGTATTGATAGATAAAAAAATACCTCTTTCCCAAAAATCAGATGTATACGTTGTCCTCTCTGAAAAAACTATTATATGGGTAATGGGCATACAAATAAGTAATTCTTATAAAGTAAATACAGACACAAAAAATATTTTACAAATACAATATGTGGAAAAAAATAAAAAAAATTTTTGAAAAACCAATCACACAAGAGAAAAATATAATATCTTTAATACAATCCACCACTCTATTTAGATACCTTACAAAGGAAGAAATCCTTACTATAATTCCACATTTATACGTCCGAAATTATGTAAAAAATGAAGTGGTATATTTTAGAACCGATCCCAGCAAAGCTCTTTATATAATAAAAAAAGGGACAGTCGCCATGAAAATAGATGTAAACGAACATCTTTTAGAAGTAATGCAGATAAAAGATGGGCAGCTGTTTGGAGAAAATACCATTCTTAAAAATGCAAAAAGGTTATTATCTGCTGTTGTTGTTTCTGAAAACGCCGAAATTTACGCTATTCCTTATTTAAAACTACAAGAGGTATTCCAACGTCACGGTTCTATAAAGATAAAAGTAATAAATGCCTTTGCAGAGAAGTATAACGAGCGAATATCTCAGACTATTCATATCTTTGAAAAAAAAAAAATAGATATAAGCGATATAGCGTCTATTTTTGAAATCTAAAAATACTCTTCTAGAGTGCTTTCATCTATTATCTTATAAGTAGGTTTTCCGTATGGAGAATATGCAGAGTTTTCGCACAGAAATAACCTTTCTATCAGATATTCCGCCTCTTCTTTTGTTATTTTTTTATGAATCGTGAGAGATGTTTTTTTTGCAAGTGACTTTGCTACCATTACTTTTTTTCTTTCTAATTCGGTAGCATCTTCGTATTTTATTTCCTCTATAAAATCTTTTAAAAGAGTTGCCTCATGTGTATGCGTCATATCTAAAGGATGGGCATTTATGAAAATAATATTATCTTGTTTTTTCATTTTTACATCAAAAGAAAACCCAATTTTTTCAAAATATTCTTTTATCTCTAAAAACACCTCAAAATCTTTATCTGATAGAGAAATTTTTTCAGGAAAAAGCATTTTTTGAGAAACACTATTCCCTTCTTGTATATTTTCGATGTATTTTTCATATAAAATTCTTTCATGAGCATATTGTGGATGCACAAACATGATACCATTTTTTATTTGTTTGCATACAAGCCCGTTTTCTAACTGAAATAGAGTAGCTTTGAGTTCATTTTTCTTCTCTTGCGAACTCGTTATTATTTTTGTAGGTGAAGCATCATATTCTAATAATTCCTTTTCTACTTCATGAAGAGGATACAACCTTTCTTTTTGGGATTCTACATAGAATTTTTCCCACTGTTCTATTTTATCAGCTATATGCCTGTCTTGTATGTGTTTATTTTTATTTTGAATCAAAGAGCTGTAGTATTGAAAATTAGTGTCTTTTTCAAAATTTATAGTATCTCTCCCGTAGTTATTGTTGAGAGCAAATTTTATAGATGCATGGAGTATAGAATAGATAAGTTTTTCATCATCAAACTTTACTTCGTCCTTTTGAGGATTTATATTTATGTCTATTTTATGCGGATCTAGAGAAAAAAACAGGAAATATATAGGATGCCTATCTTTGGGTATAACGTATTCGTAAGCTCTTTCTATAGCATTATTGAGATAGGGACTTTTTATATATCTTTTGTTGATAAATATGTACTGTTTATTTCTTTTTTGGTTCACGAGTTCGGGAGTTCCTATATATCCTTTTATTTCTAATTCGGAATTTTCTTCACGAATAGATATGAGTTGCTTTTGATACTCTTTTTGTTTTTGATTTGCAAAAATATGACATATTCTTTCTAAAAGAGTTTCGGGAAAGAGAATTAAAGAATCACTATCATTATGATGAAGAGAAAATTTCTTTTCGGGGTATGCTAATGCTACTCTTATAAATTCTTCTCTTATGCTACTAAAACCTTTATGAAAGTCCCTTTCTAAAGATTTACGTCGACCTGGTATGTTAAAAAAAAGATTTTTAACAGATATAGAAGTTCCTTTTTGAGCCGCTGCGGGTTCTATTTTGAGAAGTTTAGACCCTTCTATGAAAACCAGTGTTCCCATTTGATTTCCTTCCTGTGCGGTAAGCATCTCTACGTGCGATACAGCAGATATTGCCGCTAAAGCTTCTCCTCTAAATCCAAATGTTCTGATATTGTTGATGTCTTCACTGCGATAAATTTTAGATGTAGCATGGCGCTCAAAACACATTTTGGCATCTGTCTCTGACATACCAGAGCCATTATCAATTATTTGTATGAGAGTCTTGCCTCCATCTTTTATTATTACTTGTATATCTTCTGCTCCCGCATCTATACTGTTTTCTAAAAGCTCTTTTACTACACAATTAGGACTTTGAATAACTTGACCTCCGGCTATTTGATTAGCAACAGAATCAGGTAAAAGCCGTATTATATTCATTTTATGAGATATTATCATTGTATAAAAGTGATTTTTGTTTTCTGATTGGAAAATAATCAGAAATAGTATTTATAGTTCATTATAAAAGAAGAATCCACTCTCAAAACTCTCTTTTACAAAAACATACATGTATCAAAAGAGGTTTTTTGGAGTGGACCCCAAGGTATACGTTATTGTTTAGGGACAAAAACAAAATTCCATTTTCCTGTAACGCTTGTTGTTCTTAAATTTTCATGAGCATTTATATTTGAAGTTCCTCTAACTGTAAATGATATAGCGAGTTCTGGTATTTGACCATCAGAATAAGACAAACTAACAGGAGTAGTAGTATCTCCATCTCTATAAATAGTATTTACTCCTTCTGAAGTTTCAGGATTAGAAAATACAAATGTTCCTCCCGCTTTCCATATCTTATCTCTATCGGATATTACTAATGAGGACTGTGGACGCTCTGTTGTATATGTTCCTTGTTTTTTCTCTGTGTCGTATGTGAATGCTACTGTTAATCCTTCCCATTCGCCTATAGAAACGTTGTCTCTTTTTCCTTCTCCTACTTTTAATATCCAAGTACGGGATAATTCCTCACCACGTTTTTTGTCAAACGGATCAGGAGGATTACATACATCCCCTTCACATCCATTACAACCTGATATTGTAAAAAGAGAGTACACTGATATAATAAAAAATAACGCTTTGATTTTTTTCATAGTAATTTTAATTTTTAATAAAATAATCAAGTAAATAAATACATTATAAAACAAATATAATAAGAAATTACTTTTCTTTTCAATGTTTATAAAAATATACCATAAAAAAATAAAAAATAGTATGAAAACGCATATTTTTATAAAAAAATCAATTTCACACATAAAATAATATCATTCAAGACAACAGTATGAAAGTAGAAAATAAAATAGTGTGGCTTACGGGGGCTTCTTCGGGAATAGGAGAGGCATTAGCGTACAGATTATCCGAAAAAGGTGCGTATATAATCATATCTGCAAGGAGAGTAGCGGAATTAGAGAGAGTAAAATCACAATGTAAATACCCTGAAAAAGTGCGTGTCTTACCTTTAGATTTGGAAGATACTACTTCTTTGGAAAATAAAACGAAGGAAGCATCTGTTTTTTTTGGGGATATAGACGTTCTCATCAATAATAGTGGCATAGCACAGCGTTCATTTATACATAATACAAATCCTTTGGTGGATAGAAAAATAATGGAAATAAATTATTTCGGTGCTATTATGCTTACCAAGTTTCTTTTGCCTCAAATGAGAACTCGAAAAAACGGTCAAAACGTAATAATATCCAGTGTTTTGGGAAAGATTTCTGCACCAGGGTCTTCTGCTTATGCCGCATCCAAACATGCTTTACATGGGTATTATGATGCTTTGCGATATGAAGAATCTGAAAACAATATAAAAGTAACTATAATATGTCCAGGATATATAAATACTCCTATTTCTTACAGTGCTTTGAATGCAGATGGCTCTCAGTTTAATAAAATGAGTAAACCGCAACAATTTGGAATGAAGTCAGATGTATGTGCAAAAAAAATAGTAGAAGCGATAGAATGTGAAAAAGAAGAAGTATTTATAGGTGGTTTTCAAGAGAGGGTTGCTTTATATATGAAAAGATTTTTTCCAAAAATGCTTTCTCAAACTATGAAACGACTCACAAAAAAAATGAAAATGCAATAATTTTACAGTTCTAAAGAAATTTCTACTCAAGTAAATTTTAACTGATTAGAAATTCTTTTTAATGGATTGTAGACAATTGCTACTTCTGCATACATTGTGAGGGGGCAGAAATTTTTTTTACACAAATATTTAATTGTAAACTTATTGATAAGCAAATATGTACAAAATTACAAGTGTATCAAAAGTGATTTTTCTGGGTGGGATCAAATTTCATAATTATTTTTCATATAAGAATGAAAAACCCCTTCTTTTAAAGAGTAGTTAGATATATCTATTGTCTGAATGCCTATTTTTTTTATAAGAAAATATGCTAAAACACACCCTTCTATTATCATATCCACTCGTTCTTTATTCATTCCGGGGATATTCATTCTTTCTTCTCTTCTTTTAGATGTAAGTATTGTATATACTTTGAAAAAATCCTCGGTATTTATTGGAAAGTGACGGTATTTTCTTTCTGTTTCTAAGGTTTCTTGGAATAATAAAATATCTCCAATAGTAGTAAAAGTCCCTGATACTCCAATAATATTGGTAATATTATATTGTTTGGATACATCAAAAAGTTCCAAAAGTTCTTTTTCTATATAATTCTCTATTGCATCTATTTCTTTTGCTTGTATAGGGTCGCTTTTTTGAAATATATCCAAAAGACGCTGCACACCTATCTCTACACTTTTTTTCCAAAAAATACGTTCCCTATTTGCAATAATAAATTCTACACTTCCGCCTCCAATATCTACTATCAAAGAAGGATGTAATCCTATATCAAAACAATTTTTAATACCCCAATAAATATATTCGGATTCTTGCTCCCCATCAATTATTTCTATATTTATATTTAATTTTTGATGGATTTCTGAGGCAAATTGTTTTCCATTCTTTGCATTACGAAAGGCACTCGTTCCTTTTGCAATAATGGTATCACAACCTTCTTTATCTATTTCTTTTTTAAAAAAAGTAAGAGCATCTATACATCTTTTTTGAGCTGCTTCTGTAATATATAAATGTGAGATCCCCCCCTCTCCCATTTTTACATATTGTTTTTTTTTGATATATAAATTCTCTTGTCCCCTGCTGTCTCTCGTTCCTATTAAGAGATTAAAAGTATTTGTTCCGCAATCAATAACTGCTATTTTCATACATTATTTTACTCATAAAACCACAAATTAGTAATAAAATACAAATAAAAAAAATAACAGAATATCCGTTCTCAAAAACACCGAATTTGTACGACAGAAAAGCAATATCTTAAGATGGGTTCTCAAAATTGATTTTTAAAGGATACAGTTTTTAGGATTTGAATTCTTATAACCCTTCTGTACCCAAGAAAACTTTCTATGAGATGTCTTTCTTGGTTTTGGGGAGTTCTCAATACGATTTTTTGCATTCCTCTCCCTCTTTTTCCATTATTTTTTTGAAAAAAAGATAAATAAGTATTTTTCAAATATATTTATCTATTATACAATACTATCCAATAATTCCTCTTTTCATTGTAATATACGCTCATCATAATTGAATCATTCTCAAAATGAAGTTAGAATTTTTATTTGATCCCATAGAGTTTAAAGATATTATTTTTTATAAACCGTTTTCTTTCTGTAAAAATATACATTTTTATTCTCCAGGTATGGATATTTCGGGTTTTGACATTGCTCTTATAGGATTGACGGAATGTCGAGGAGAAATGGATGGGAAAGGGATAGTATACGGAGCAGATGAGGTGAGAAAGAAACTGTATCATCTCAAAAAGTGTTACGGAAGTAATAATATCATAGATTTTGGAAACTTGAAGAACGGGGAGACGCTCCAAGAGACATATCTTATTTTGAAAACCTTACTTTCTTATTTAAGAGCGATGAATATCACTGTTATTCTATTAGGTGGTTCGCATGATATGAGTATAGGACAGCACGGAGGGCATTTGCAAAGTGCTTTATATGAAAATAAAGAGAATAATGCTGAAAAAATGTTTACCTTGTTGAATATAGATAGTTGTTTGGATATAGATTTTACACATAAAGAGGTGCCTTCTCAAAACTATTTGGAATCTATTTTTACCACTTCTTCAGAATGTTTATTTCATTATATCCATTTAGGATATCAAAGTTATTTTGTCAATAACGATACACTGCAAACCCTCAATGAATTTTTGTATGAAATATTGCGTTTAGGGACTATTCGGGAGAATTTTTCTGAAGTGGAGCCATATATCAGACAAGCTGATATGGTTTCATTTGACATATCCGCAATAAGCACTCTGTATGCTCCTGGTGGGCAGCAAAGTATTATTTTTGGATTTACAGGAGAAGAGGCGTGTCAATTATGTTGGTATGCAGGGTTAAATGACAAACTCGGTTCTATAGGTTTTTATGGCTATAATGTAGAAAAAGACGACCATCTGCTTACTACTGCCACCACTGTTGCCACTATGGTTTGGTATTTTATAGAAGGGTTTTATCATAGCAAAGAAAAGCAAGAGAGTGTTTTTTTTCAATCTAAAAATTATATAAAATACAGCGTCTTTTTTGAAAATGAACCCACAAGTATACATTTTTATCAGGGAAAAAAATCAGAAAGGTGGTGGATGGAAATACCTCATAGTATGCTTCCGTCAAGTTATACAAGGAGCGTATTTATACCTTGTTCAGAGGCGGACTATTACTTAGCAATGAAAGGAGAAATACCCGATAAGTGGATACGCAGTATTCAAAAACGGAATTAAATATTTTATTTTCAATAGAAATAAAAGTATCTCTCTTCACATTTTCAGGGAATAATTGAGGGGACACAATCACATTTTTTTATAAATCACAATATAATATGACAAAGTTAGAGTTATTACATGAAATTTCGGAAAGGACAGGGATTGAAAGAAGGGACGTGACAGCGGCTGTGGAAGCGTGTTTTCTCATTATAAAAGAAAAGGTTGCGAAAGGAGAAGAGATTAATATAAGAGGGTTTGGAACGTTTCTTTGTAAAAAAAGAAAGCCAAAAATAGCTCGAGATATTAAAAAAGGAGAACCTATTATTCTCCCCGAAAAGAATATGCCCGTATTTAAAGCATCCGATATATTTATAGACATGATGAAAAAACTATAAATATAAAAATCATATATGGTAAAAATAGGGAATGTAGAAATAGGAGTATTTCCTTTGTTATTAGCCCCTATGGAAGATGTGAGTGATCCTCCATTTAGAAGTGTATGCAAAGAAAACGGAGCAGATGTTTTGTATTCTGAATTTATTAGCAGCGAAGGGTTGATACGCGATGCTTTTAAAAGCAAAAAAAAATTGGATTTTTCAGAAAATGAACGTCCTTTTGGAATTCAAATATTTGGCGGAGACGAGGAAGCAATGGCTTTGGCAACGAAAATAGTAGAGGTAACTAATCCTGATTTTATAGATATAAATTTTGGTTGCCCCGTAAAGAAAGTAGTATGTAAAGGAGCTGGAGCAGGGGTTCTAAAAGACATTCCTCTTATGGTAAAACTTACCAAATCAGTAATACAATCTACAAACAAACCTGTAACTATTAAAACACGTCTCGGCTGGGATGAAAAAAGTATTAATATATTAGAAGTAGTAGAAAAAATGCAAGATATTGGAGTGCAAGCCATAACTATCCATGCAAGAACCCGTTCTCAAATGTATAAAGGAGAAGCGGATTGGAGTTATATTGCCCGTGTGAAAGAAAATAAAAAAATACATATCCCCATCTTTGGAAACGGAGATATAGATTCCCCCAAAAAAACATTAGAATATAAAAATAAATATGGAGTAGATGGAATAATGATAGGAAGAGCAAGCATTGGTTATCCATGGATATTCCGAGAAATAAAACATTTTTTTCTTACCCAAACCATCCTTCCCCCTCCAACTCTTCAAGAACGAGTAGAGGTAGCAAAAAAACATTTATTTTTTTCTATCCGTTGGAAAGGAGAATCATTGGGAATTTTAGAAATGAGAAAGCACTACGCTCATTATTTTAAGAATATTTCTCATTTCAAGACATATAAAAACAACCTCATGCAAGCAAAAGATTCAAATCATCTCTTAGAAATTTTTGAAACAATAATAGCAGAAAAAGAATACACCTAAGTAGCGTCTGTAAGAAAACTTTTAATATTTAAATTTTTACACTATACGATAAAAAACAGCCCTCACTTCTTTACATAAGAGCCAAGAGTATATCATGTTCCGTTATTATGTATATATCCTCTTTTATATCTCTCACTAAGAGAGCTTTTGTGTCTTTGTTTATAAGAGATGCCAAAACATCTACTGTAGTGTTTAGACCCACAAATTGAAAAGGAGGATCCATTATCTCACCTACTGTCAGTTTTTTTATCTCAGGATTATTGATAAACTTATTCAAAAGCTTCGTTTCTGTTATGCTGCCTACTATTTGCCCATTATCCATAACAGGAATTTGTGAAAATCCCTCTTTATTAAAAAGAGAAATAGCAAAAGCAACCGTATTCGATTTTTGTATAGTAGTGATATGTTTGTCGGTTTTTCTATTCAAAATGATGTCTTGAGCAGTAATTTTCATCCGAGCATCTAAAAATCCATGGTCTTTCATCCAATTATCACTGTATATTTTATGTATATACCTTGTGCCATGGTCGGGCAATAGAACCACCATAGTATCCGTGTCTTTCATATGAGTTTCCGCATATTCTAAAGCTCCATGAACCACCGAGCCGCTTGACCATCCCACAAAAAGTCCTTCTTCCTTCGACAATCTTCTCGCCATCAATGCCGCATCTTTATCTGTCACTTTTATAAAACTATCTATGATGTTAAAATTTACATTCTTGGGCAGGATATCCTCACCAAATCCCTCTGTTAGATAGGGGTAAATCTCGTTTTCATCAAAGATACCCGTTTCTTTATATTTTTTAAACACAGACCCGTACGTGTCGATACCTATTACAGAGATATTTTTGTTCTTTTCTCGCAAAAATTGAGCTGCCCCACAAAGAGTCCCTCCCGTGCCAACACAAGCAACATAATGAGTAACACTCCCTCCTGTTTGTTCCCAAATTTCTGGACCGGTCGTTTCATAATGAGCAAGCGAATTAGCCATATTATCATATTGATTTGTATAAAAGGAATTGGGAATTTCAGCATTAAATTTTCTTGCCATAGAATAATAAGAACGGGGATCCTCAGGTGATACATTGGTAGGACATACCACCACCTCCGCACCAACAGACCTAAGTATATTTATCTTCTCTTGACTCTGCTTATCTGCCATTGTAAAGATACATTTATATCCTTTTACCGCCGATGCTATTGCTATTCCCATTCCCGTATTTCCTGAAGTGCTTTCTATAATAGTACCCCCGGGTTTTAGCACACCCGACCTTTCCGCTTCCTCTATCATCCGTATTGCCATTCTGTCTTTTACAGAATTTCCCGGATTAAAATACTCTACCTTTGCTAATATATTTCCTCTTACCTTTTGCGTTACTTTGTTCAATCTTACCAAAGGTGTATTTCCTATGGTATCTAAAATAGAATTGAAAATGGTAGCATTCTTTCCCTGCGATAATGGTTCTTGTTGTATCATATAATTGATAGATATAAATTTACTTTAGGCAAGAATATAATAAAATATCATACCTTTAGCATTTTAAATATTAAAATACACTTTTTGAATATAATTTTTGCATAAGGTGAGTTAGTAAATACATTGTTATAATTGGTATAACTTTAAAAATCACTTGGGCTTTAAATGAAAGCATATTTTATGACAAATGTCAAAAAGTACTCCTATTTATACTTTAGATAAACACCTTCACGTCTATTTTTTATTATAAATGAGAATTTATAATAAAAAAAGAGATGAAAAGCAATAAAAAATGTATAAAATAGAATACATGAAAAAAAAAATATATATTGTGAAAATTATCTTGTAAGAAGAAAAAAACAGATGATAATACGATTGGCTCATGGTGTAATGGTAACACAACAGATTTTGGTTCTGTTTTTCAAGGTTCGAATCCTTGTGAGCCAACATTTTTTAAGAAAATATTTTTATATGATGATGTTCAATAATTATGTATGAAAGAGGTACAAGCTTTAGGTACATATAGTGCAGAGAAACCTTTAGAACCTATCACCATTCTAAGAAGATCAGTTGCCTCACACGACGTAGAAATAGAAATACTCTACTGCGGGATTTGTCATTCTGACCTTCATACCGCAAGAAACGAATGGAAAAATACTGTGTATCCCGTTGTGCCGGGTCATGAAATTGTCGGTAAGGTCAGTAGCATAGGTAATAGGGTAACTAAATTTTTTGTAGGTGATATTGTATCCGT
This sequence comes from Chitinophagaceae bacterium, assembly GCA_030053935.1. Classification (NCBI taxonomy): domain Bacteria; kingdom Pseudomonadati; phylum Bacteroidota; class Chitinophagia; order Chitinophagales; family Chitinophagaceae; species Chitinophagaceae bacterium. The sequence goes on along the minus strand of JASGCU010000027.1, from coordinate 4,997 downwards.
CGGTTGTATGGTAGATTCTTGTAGAGATTGTGATAACTGCAAAGAAGGCTTGGAACAATTTTGTGAAAAAGGAGGTACTTTTACTTATAATTCTTTCGATACACACTTGACTATATCTACTTATGGAGGATATTCTGAAAGTATTACTGTAGATGAAAATTATGTATTAAGAGTTCCTGTGAACCTTAATTTAGCTGGAGCCGCTCCATTACTCTGTGCGGGAATAACGACATATTCCCCTTTGAAACATTGGAAAGTAGGTTTTGGAAAAAAAATTGCAATAGTAGGTATTGGTGGTTTAGGACACATAGGTGTAAAAATTGCAAAAGCAATGGGTGCTGAAGTGACAGTTATTACTACTACTGTTTCTAAAGTTTCAGATGCAAAACGATTAGGTGCTGATAATGTTTTGTTATCTACAGATGCAGAACAAATAAGTAAATATCATAATACGTTTCATTTTATATTAGATACTGTTTCTGCTCCCCATGATGTAAATATGTATCTCCGCCTTTTAAAAGTAAATGGAAACATGGTTTTAGTGGGTGCCCCTTTAGATCCTTTACCGGTTGTTTCTTTTAGCCTTATTATGGGAAGGAAAAGTTTTTCAGGATCTTTGATTGGTGGAATACAAGAAACACAAGAAATGTTAGATTTTTGTGGCAAACACAATATTACCTCTGATATAGAACTCATAAACGGAGACCAAATAAACACTGCTTATGAACGCCTCTTAACAAGCGATGTTCGTTATAGATTTGTATTAGACATGGCTTCTTTGAAGAAATAAAAAATTACCTATTTCTCATTTTAAAAAACAATCTATTTAAAAGGTAATATTCTATTATGATGGATTTGTTGTACAACAAGGGGGAATATTGAGTTTTTTTATACTTATCTCTCATCATTTTAAAATGTTTTAATAATGATTTTTGAGCTCTCATAACCGCCCAAAAGTGTTTTTTGTTTTTTTTGAAAGCGAGTATTATTCCTGCAATCCAATCAAGCGGGATTCGGACTATAAGTTTACAGAATAAAGAGAGAGCATCTTCATTTTTTAGAAGCATACAATAATTATTTCTAAAATTGAGGTATGTTTTTTTTTCGTGCATTGTTCCCAAAGTGCCACCTCCTAAGTGGTATACTACCGATTTTGAAGTATACAATATCTTTTTTCCTTTTCTTTTGAGCCGCCAGCAGAGGTCTACTTCTTCCATGTGGGCAAAAAAAAACTCATCGAATCCCTTTTCTGAATGAAAATCCGAAGCACGGATGCAAAAACAAGCTCCTGATGCCCAAAATATTTCCGCATCATCATCGTATTGGTGAAAATCTTCCTCAATAGTATCAAAAATACGACCCCTACAGAATGTATATCCTAATATATCTATAAACCCTCCCGCAGCACCCGCATATTCAAAATATCTTTTATCGGAATAAGATAAAATCTTTGGTTGACATACCGCAATATTAGTATCGCTCTGCATTATTTTTAAAAGAAAGTGCGTCCAATCCGTAGTCACCTCTACATCAGAGTTCAGAAGAATATAATACTCTGCTGGTATCTCTTGTAACCCTTCATTATACCCACCTGCAAATCCTTTATTTTCTAACAAAGAGATAATATGTATATCGGGATAGTGTTCTTTTAAAAAATGGACAGAATCATCCGTAGAGCCATTATCTATCACAAAAATGGAGTTTTTCGGAGAAAAACGCACTACTGAAGGTATAAATGTCTGTAAAAGTTTTTTTGTATTGTAATTGAGGATAACTATTGCTATTGTATGTTTCATATATTTCAATGAGAATATTATTTTTCTTTTAAACTCCTCCACAAATAAAAAACAACGTAGCTTTTCCATCCATCAAACATATCAAAAAAGCTATCTGTGTTTTCTTTTCTGGTTTGTATTATGTTGTGCTGTTGTAAGGCGTTGAGTAATCCGATGTCTCTGTATGGAATAGCGTTTGCTTCCCGAAAACATTTCATAAGCACATAATTTGCTGTCCACGCTCCAATACCTTTGTGGTGACAGAGAGCATTTTTTTTCTCCTCAATGGATGAGAGGGTCTGTATTGCTTCGTAAGAAAGTTCTTTTTTTACAAACACTTTTGCTATATTTACAATATAGGTAGCTTTAGAAAGAGAAAACTGTAATTTTTGTAAATCGGAGGGGTGTAATTGAGATATGACCAAAGGATCTGGAAAAATATAATGGGAGTTATTTTCTAATGTTACATATTCTCCGTATTTTTCTACTAATCTTCGTTTTAATGTATAAGCAAAACGCAGATTAATTTGTTGCCCTATGATACTCCAGCAGACACATTCAAAGACATCTGCTATGCCGATGAGACGTAATCCTTTGTATTTTTCTACCATATAAGAGAGAAAGGTATTTTTACGAAAAAGATCATACAATGGTGCTATGTTTGTGTGCATATCAAACCATTCTTCCACGTAGTTTTTTATTGCATCTCTTTGTTGTGTGCTATTTTTCCCTATCAAAATTTCTATTTCTAATTGTTGTTTTACTTCAGTTATGTGAATTAAAAATATATGGGCATCCATCCGCACTGCTTTTACAATAGAATTTTCTTGAATACAGTGGAGGCAATCGTCATAATTTCTATTCAAAAACCAGAGACATTCTTGAAAACTAAAAAGTGATGGGATATTTATATATATTTTTGGAAGCATTATGTTGAGATATTGTATTTGTAGTATTATATATACGAATTTTATTTCCCATGTTGTTTTTGTCCCATAGTAAAAAATTTCTATGTACGTCTCGAAGAGAGAAACAGATATTTTCAAAATGCATTTTGCGTTTTTTGTTATGTATTGTATATAGATTTACTACAAAAAGAGTATCTTTTTGAAAAAGACAATGAACAAATATTATAAAGAATAACAAAAGCATTTTTTTTGGAAAAAACAGAATATCTATCCATAGATTTTTTAAAAACCAATTTGTTTGAAAATAATTTTACTTTTATGGGATTCCCCAAAACATGAATACTTATTTTGAGCAAGGTAAGTATTTTTTAATATATATAAGTATTTTCATAAATTATTGTTTTATAACATATATAGAAAATAATTTTTACTAAGAGCAGCATAATGGTATTAAGAGCAGAAAATCTTTTGAAGAAATATAGGTCAAGATTAGTGGTAAATATGGTTTCGCTCCAAGTTTCTCAGGGAGAGATAGTAGGATTATTAGGTCCAAATGGTGCGGGAAAAACGACGACGTTTTATATGATTGTGGGATTAATAAAACCTAATAGAGGGGAAATTTTTTTAGATACCGAAGACATAACACATATTCCTATGTATAAAAGGGCTCAAAAAGGAATAGGGTATTTAGCCCAAGAAGCTTCTGTTTTTAGGCAGATGAGTGTGGAAGATAATATAATGGCGATATTAGAAATGAAAAATTATTCATCTTTAGAAAGGAAAGAAAAATTAGAGGCACTTTTAACAGAATTTAGTTTAACCCATGTAAGAAAAAACTTGGGGATGGTGCTTTCGGGCGGGGAGAGGAGGCGGACAGAAATTGCCCGGGCATTGGCTGCCAATCCAAGTTTTATTCTTTTGGATGAACCCTTTGCAGGAGTAGATCCCATAGCGGTGGAGGAAATTCAATCTCTCGTTGCTAAATTACGAAAAAAAAATATAGGTATACTCATAACTGACCATAATGTAAATGAAACTCTTTCTATAACGGATAGAGCATATCTTATGTTTGAAGGAAAATTATTAAAACAGGGAACAGCAGAAGAACTTGCCGCGGATGAACAGGTAAAAAAATTATACTTAGGAACACATTTTGAACTCAAAAGAAAAATTTTTCTATAAATGAAAACTTCTGCTTATATCGTTCTATTATCCCTCTTTTGTATTTTTAATACTTGGGGGCAAACGAATGAATTTATTTTTTATAAAACCATACAAGGAGCATCGGAAACCCGTATAGAGCAAAACCTTATTTTTTTTGGAAAGAAATTTATAGGGAAGCCTTATATAAAAAAACCTTTGGACAGCCAAACACTTCCTTTTGAAAAAAAATTCCAAGAGGTTTTAGTAGTGAATTTGAAAAGATTTGATTGTATAAGTTTTATAGAACAAAGTATTGCCTTTGCTTTTACACAAGAAGATGCTCCCCGTTCTTTTTCAAAATTTAAAACCAACCTGCAAACCATTCGCTATAGAAATGGAGTAATAGAGTATTCTCAACGATTGCATTATTTTACCGACTGGGTATTTGAAATGGAAAAAAAAGGGTTAGGGAAAGATATAACCCAAGAAATAGGGGGGGAACCATATCAGAACCCTGTTTCTATGATGACTCAAAAAAAAGAACTCTACCAACCAATGCTGCAAGATACTGTCTATTACAATGCTATTGAAAAAATAGAAACATATATCAATAAGAGAAAACATTATTACATTCCCAAACAAAATATAGCATTGTGTGAAAAAAGGATGAAAACAGGAGATGTAATAGGAATAACCTCATTCCCCAATGCAGGTATTGACGTGCTTCATACAGGATTTATTATTTTTCAAAATGAAAGAGCGTATATGCTTCACGCATCATCGGAACTTAATAAAGTAATGATAACCGATATCCCTTTGGAAACATATTTAGAAGAGCATAAGAAATTTTCAGGGATTATAATTATGAGAGTGCTTTCCCCCAAAAAAAACATAAGAAATGGTATTGGGAAAGATTTTAAAAATTGAGTATCCTCGAAAAGTCATTTTTGATACATTTTGAAAACTCAATATTTCTCTAAAGGATAGTTTTCATTCTGAAATTCAAAACTACAATTTATTTTCTGTTTTAATGGTAAGCACAAAATCTATAGTTACATCAAAATCTTCAGCGATTTCTTCTATAGTGAGCTTTCCTCTTTTGAGAGCTTTTATGATTCCTTCTAATTTGCCTTCTAATTTGCCTTCGGCTCTTGCTCGGTCTTCATCCGCT
>JASGCU010000026.1:9843-26041 GCA_030053935.1 Chitinophagaceae bacterium | reverse complement strand
TTATGATAATTTTTTTTCTTTTTTATTATTGTTTTGACTTTTACAAGAATCCTATGCATCCTCTGCCTCTCTTTCCGTGTATGGTATATCCACTTAAAAAAATCACATACAATGGGAGTTTCTCTTGACTAATCCTTCTACGAGCTCTAAACCACGATATTAATAACTCCCCTTAAGCAAACATTTTCTTCAAAATGATACCATTCCATGAGTGTAAAGTTTATTAACATTTAAAATATAAAGGAATGAAATTTTATTATATTTTTGCCTAAGCTGAGATAATAACGTAGTCTATTTGCGCAAAATATTCAAAAAATGGAACTACCCGAAAATATATTGAGATATAAAAGCATTTATTACACATCTTTTACAAAGAATTCCAGAATCTATTAATACTTGCTAAATAATTACGATATTTTTATGTTTCTTGAGAGAACATTTACAAAATTCTATTACAATTGAGAAAAAAGAGTAATTTGCCTTTTTATTATGTTTAGGATTATAATGTAGGGTGATGAAACTGGTAGACATGCCTCCCTGTCTCGGAGGTGGAGAATAAGTTAATTATTTAGTAGTTTATAGTTAATTTTTTCTTTTTGAAGGTTCGAATCCTTCCCCTACAGCTTTACAGTTTCCATTTTTATATTCATGTTGTTTACTGAGTGTCCGTAAGAAAATTCTTAATTTTGAGTCCACTCCGAGAAATCACTTTTGATTCATTTATAATTTTGTAACTATTTGATTATCAATAGTTTTAAAACTCAATTTTGTCAAAAGGAATTTTTGGAGTGGATTCGAGATTTAAAAGAAAAGATAAATGCTATTGAAAAGTACAATATGAATGAGAGATCTTTAAAATTATGAGTTTTACACTCACATAATGAACTTTCTATGCTTCCTTAACAATCTTATATAATTATATGGTTTGCAAAGCATAAAAATGTATATCCCATATAAGAATAGAGCGGTCATCACTCGCACTTATAAGAGTATGTGGTGTAAACCAGAGTATTCGGTTTATAGAATTTCCGTGAGAGGTATGTTTTTCTTTGTCTACCACTTTGATTAATTGAAAATTTTTTGCATTCCATATTTTAATCGACTTATCCATACTACACGTTGCAAAATATGTGCCATCAGGAGAGAAATCTATATCATTTATGCAATACATGTGAGCGGGAATGGACTTTTGTAAGGCATAATGAGCAGTATCCCATATTTTTATATGTGCGTCCCTGCTCGTTGTAAATAAATATTCATTCGAATATTTGGCTGCAAATACAGAATTACTATGAGCTTCTGTTTCGTATAATAGTTGAAAAGAATACATTTCAAAAATACGTATAAAATTATCGCTATATCCAATAATGATATGGTTTTTCAAAGGGTTTATTGCAATGGTTCTTGCACTTTTATGACTATTCCATAGAACGTGTTCTATGGTGTAACTGCCTTTGTGTATAACAAACAGTTCCCCACTACTCGTCCCCACAAAAAGATGTGATTGATAAGAATTGATACAAAAAATAAGCTGACCAGGAATAGGTAAGAAAGAGATTTCTTTTTTTGTTTTTATGTTAATAAAACGAAGCCCTACATTATTTTCACCAATGATCAGTAAACATTCTTCTTTTATGAAATGTATCGCATAAATGGAGTTTTTAGTAGTAGCAATGAGTTTCCCCATATCTGTATTGTAAATATCCCACTCTATGACTAACCCGTCTCCTCCGCATGAAATAAAGTTTGTTTCCGTAGTAAATCTAGAGAGGTTATAAACACAGTCCTTATGTCCTTTGAGTATAGATTGAGTGGAGGCAATTATGTTGCTCATACCATTTTTCCATTTTTGAGAGTAATGATTTGAGAGGTTTTTTGTGCGAGTTCTTTATTATGAGTTACCAGAACGAGCGTTGTTTTATTTTCTTTATTGAGTTCAAAGAGAATATTTTCTACCGTTTCCGCTGTTTCTGTGTCCAAATTTCCCGTTGGTTCATCTGCAAACAAGATGGAAGGATTGTGAATAAACGCTCTTGCAATAGCCACTCTTTGCTGTTCACCACCCGATAATTGCAGTGGATAATGGTGTATTCTTTTCCCTAATCCCACTCTTTCTAAAAGATCTATTGCTTTTTTTTTATTTGTATACTTCCCTTGTAATTCTAAAGGTATCATTACATTTTCCAAAGCATTCAAGGTCGGTAAAAGTTGAAAATTTTGAAAAATAAAACCTACCGACTGGCTTCTGAGAAACGCTTTTTTATCCTCAGTTAATGTATTAATCTGCACTCCATTCCATTCTACTGTTCCTGAAGAAGGATTATCTAATCCCGCACATATTCCTAAAAGAGTCGTCTTACCACTTCCCGATGGACCTACAATAGAAAATGTGTCCCCGCTATACAAAGCAATAGATATGGAATCCAATATCTTTAAAACTTGATTATTCGTTACATATATTTTTGAAATATCTGTGAGCTTGAGAATCGGTGTCATAATAATGTGTTGTGTCTTATTTTTTTGTAAAATAAACTATTTGATAAAAAATAACGCTCCTAATAGCATTTATAATAATAAAAAAATAAAATAATAACATAATATTTATTTTGGTTATTTTTGATATAAGTTGAAATTTTTCTTAATTTTGAACTTACTAAAAATGATACAAACATATAAAACGATATATTCTCCGAATACTCGTACTATTTATACTCATTACGTTGGTGGAAAAGTTTGAAACCTTAATAAACAATACATTTCACTCATCTAAATGTTGTTAAGAGCAAATAAACATAATAAAAAGAGAGAAAAACTATGAAAGCAGAAGAATTGAAAAACAAAATTGCTGAAAAATATTACGTCATATTTGACGGAGAATGTGGTTTTTGCAATAAAACAGCACTTTTTTTAGCAATAACGGACACGAACAATATCTTTACCCTTGTTTCTAATACATCCGTTTTAGGAACAAAAATAGTTCAAGAAATGAATCTTTACACACTGCCTCAGTACACTATTGTACTCATAAAGAACGATACGTATTGGATAAAAAGCCAAGCAATAGAAATAATATTATCCCAATTACCGAGATATAAATGCCTTTCTTATATACTTCATATAATTCCCTCTTTTATATCAAATTTTTGTTATGATACAATTGCTCTCATAAGAAAAAAATTATTCAAAAACACTAAATGCTCAATACCCGATACAAAAATACAAGAAAAAATAATATTATAACTCACCAAGATAGAAAAATACTCTTAAAAAAAGTAGGTTCTAAAAGATATTCGTAGTTATGTAGAAATTACCATTAGATCCTGAAATTCTTTGTACAAGTTAAGCAATACATGCTTTTATATCTAATATATTTTCAGGTAATTCCTTTTTTATATTGTATACAAATATGCTAAATTATTATTTTGTTTATAGTAATTTTTTCATAAAATGCTAAATAGTTACAAAAAAAGTAAAATATAAGGGTTCTTTGTTTAGTTTTTAGTAGTACTTCATAAAAAAACAATACTTTTACAAAATAGTATGTTCTTAAAAAAGTGTATCCAAACAAATACAACATTCTAAAATTTTTTATTTTCTCTAAAAACATTTTATTCATCTTATTAAACCAAGTTTTTTTAAATAGTGAAACTATACTTAAGAGTTCTATCGTATGCTCGTCCATACAGGCGTTATTTACCTCAATATTTACTATGTATTATTGGTACGGTAATATTTAATACTGCTAATCTCACTTTTCTCATTCCTCTCTTGAATGTTCTTTTTTCTACAGATACTTCATCTTATTTTTTAAGTGCCAAACCCGAATTTTCTTGGAGTGTACATTACTTTCAAGATATTTTTCATTATACTATGTATAGTATAATAAAAGATTATGGAAAATTTGGGGCATTGCAATTTGTTTGTGGGATAATTTTTGTTTCTGTTTTTTTAACCAACCTATTTCGATATTTTTCTTCCATAGTATTAGCAAAGATACAAGCATTAGTAATAAAAAACCTGAGAACACATTTGTATAAAAATATCCTTTCCTTCCCTCTTTCTTACTTTGCAAATCAACGAAAAGGAGATATTATTGCTCGGGTAACTTCTGATGTATCTGCCGTAGAATATTGCGTTGTAAATACTTTTAGAACTATTTTCAAAGAACCAGCCACTATCATAAGTTATTTCATTACTCTTTTTCTCATTTCCTCGTCTCTCACGCTGATAGTATTATTACTCATACCCGCTTCGGCTCTTTTAGTTTCTCATATCGGTAAAAGTTTGAGAAAAGAAGCAGCAAAAGGACAAGAAGCTTTATCAGGTATGAATGTAGTGTTAGATGAAAGTTTAGGAGCTATTCGTATCGTAAAAGCATTTAATGCAGACGATTTCATTTTTAAAAAATTTATAGACGAAATAAAATTTTATGCCAATAAGACCATAGCAGTGGTAAAAAGAAGTGATTTGGTTTCTCCAATTTCTGAATTTATGGGAGTAAGCACGGTTTTACTTATTGTGTTAGTAGGTGGTAATTTTATCTTGAAAGACACCTCATTTATGAGTCCAGCTGCTTTTATTGGTTTTTTAGTCATTTTTTCTCAGATTTTAGGACCAATGAAAACGATTTCACATTCTTTTACGAGTATTCAGGTAGGACTTGCAGCTGCGGAAAGAGTATTCCAAATTATTGACACCAAACCAAGTATGGCGGATACCCCAAATGCCATCCCTCTCCATTTTTTTGAAAAATCTATTGAATTTCAAAACGTTTCTTTTGGATACAACGCTAATTTGGTACTAAAAGATATAAGTTTTAAATTAGAAAAAGGGAAAACTGTGGCATTAGTAGGTATATCAGGGGGAGGGAAATCTACTATATCAGACCTCATCCCCCGATTTTATGATGTGAGTGAAGGAAAAATTCTTATAGACGACAACCCTCTAATGCACTACACCATTCATTCTGTGAGAGAACAAATGGGTATTGTAAATCAAGAATCTATATTATTTCATGATACTATTTTTAATAATATCGCTTTTGGAATGAAAAACGCTACCAAAGAACAAGTAGAACATGCAGCAAAAATCGCAAATGCTCACGACTTTATAATGCAAACAGAACATCAATACAATACTTATATTGGAGATAGAGGAATAAAATTATCAGGAGGGCAAAAGCAAAGAATTAGTATTGCCCGTGCAGTTTTAAAAAATCCTTCCATTCTTATTTTAGATGAAGCTACTTCTGCATTGGATTCAGAATCTGAAAAACTCGTCCAAGAGGCTCTCTCTAATCTGATGAAAAATAGAACTTCTTTGGTCATCGCACACCGCCTTAGTACTATTCAAAATGCAGATGATATTTTAGTTATTCAAGAAGGACAGATTATAGAAAGAGGAACCCATCAAGAACTTATGGCTAAAAATGGATATTATTGCAAATTAATACAAATGCAAACCTTGTAGGAGGATATTTTATTAAAAAATAATACAAAGTAATTTTTATAGTTTTTGTTTATTAAGAGGGTATTTTTTATTGGTAAAAAAATATAAAACTATTCGTTCCAATACCCGCCTCAAAGGAATCTATTAAGAGAGAATCATCATATCCGTATCTATATATAACGCTATTGGCTTTAAAACCTTTTTGGTCTACGAAATATATAATTTTTTCTAATGGGTTATAAGCAAAATTACTCACGGTTATATTTTGTGGAGCAAGTTTTGTTGCAATACTATTATCCATCATATTCAATGATTTGAGAGTATTTTTTGCTGTAAAAAGGATTTTTTGATTTTCTACATCCATAAAAATTTTTTTGTTAGTATTTTCCCCGATATCTATTATTTTAGTAGCTTCTGTATTAGATATTTTATAAAAAGAAGCATTATTTTTAGGGTTATATTGGCTGTCAAATCCTCCAGAACAGAGTAGCCATATAGCAGATCCATTTTCTATCATCTGTGCAGGTCTATCTCCCACTTCTAATGTTTTTATCACAAAGAAAGTATTTATATTTATAATAGAAAGAGTATTTGTCCATGAATTACTTATATAAATAACGTTGGAATTTGAAGAAGACATGATAAATTCAGCTCCTTTTCCTGTTTGTATTTTGGCTACAAACGTATAGTTCATAACATCTACAACTAAAAGATAAGAGCTATCTAAATCATAATTAGCTGTATATTTCCCCCAATTAGTGATGTATAAATAATTTCCTTTTCGCATCATATAGCGTGGGTTAGACAGATTCTCTTGTATAGTTTTTATACTATTAAATGTTGTATCTAGAACTTCTATTTTATTGCTATTATTTACGACTACATATATTTTTGAATTTTCTGAATCAAAGTATATAGATTGGGATACGTCACCTAATGGTCTTTTATTTTTTACTTGAAAAATATCAGGAATTATTTTTTTTGTTTTTACATCAAAAAGGGATATGCTACTGTTTGATTTTCCAAAATTTCCTTCGTTCAGGATAACTATTTTAGAAGTTCCTATTGGTGGTATGGGAATAGGTTCAGTGATGCAGCTATATAAAAAAGAAACACTTATATAAAAATATAGGTGTTTTTTTTTTATGAAATAAAAAATGGGTGAACGGTGGGGGTCGAACCCACGACCTCTAGAACCACAATCTAAAGCTCTAACCAGCTGAGCTACGTCCACCATATTTTTTATTAATGTTGTTATAGATAGTGAGTATAATATTTTCACAATAGAATTAGTTAACCCAAATAGTTTTTTAATCCATTACTACGAGAGCTGTGCCTTAATCGTCTTATTGCTCTTTCTTTTATTTGTCTTACACGTTCTCTTGTAAGTTGCATTTTATCAGCAATTTCTTCTAAGGTAAGCTGTGGATTTCCATTTATGCCAAAGAAGAAAATAATTATTTCTGATTCTCTTTCATTGAGGGTTGTTAAAGAAAAAGATATTTCTTTTCTTAAAGATTCATTTATGAGAGAAGCATCTGGTTTTTCTTGACTAGTATTTTCTAATACATCTAAAAGGCATCCATCGTCTTTTTGTGAAAAAGGTGCATTGATAGATATATATTTATTAGACATTTTATACGTCTCTGTAATTTCTATTGCATTAATAGTACTACCTAATTTGTCTGCTATTTCTTCTATGGTAGGTTCTCGTTCTAATTTTTGTTCTAATTCTATAACTGCTTTTGATATAGTATTTACATATCCTACCTTATTCAGAGGTAGTCGAACTATACGGGATTGTTCGGCTAATGCTTGTAGAACAGATTGTCTAATCCACCATACCGCATACGATATAAATTTAAAACCTCTTGTTTCATCAAATCTTTCAGCCGCTTTTATAAGTCCTACATTGCCTTCGCTGATAAGATCTCCTAAAGATAACCCTTGATTTTGGTACTGTTTTGCAACAGATACTACAAATCTAAGATTTGACTTTGTTAATTTTTCTAGTGCCTGCTTATCTCCTTGTCTAATTTTTTTAGCTAGTTCTACTTCATCATCGGCAGATATAAGATTAACTTTTCCTATTTCTTGCAAATATTTGTCTATAGATTGGTTATCTCTATTAGTAATTTGTTTATTAATTTTAATTTGTTTCATAGAAAATTAATGTGCCAAATATGTTTATTTTTATTTTTTTTGAGATAATATTTTTTTAGAAAGTTTGTATTTTCCTGTTTTTTTATCTATTTCTATAAGTTTTACTTTTATTTCTTCCCCAATAGTTAGTACACTATCCACATTTTCTAATCGTTCCCATGTTATTTCGGAAATATGGAGGAGACCTTCTTTTCCTGGTAAAAACTCTACAAAAGCTCCAAAAGATTGTATATTTTTTACTTTTCCATCATACACATCTCCTACTGTTGGTAATGTTACAATAGATTTTACTCTTGAAACGGCTCTATCCATAATATCTTGGTTTACTGAGTAGATATTTACTATTCCGTGCGTTTCGCCTTCCTCTATAACAACGGTTGCTCCTGTTGATTTTTGAATTTCCTGTACTACTTTTCCGCCGGGACCTATTACTGCACCTATTTGGTTTTTTTCTATAAAAATTTTCGTAGATCTGGGTGCGTGTGGTTTTAGATCTGGTCGTGGTTTACTAATAGTTTGTTCTATTTTATCTAATATAAATAATCTTCCGCGTTTTGCTTGCTCCAATGCTTCTTCTAATACTTGATAGGTTAATCCTTCTACTTTTAAATCCATTTGGCATGCGGTTATACCATTTTTTGTTCCCGTAACTTTAAAGTCCATATCTCCTAAGTGATCTTCATCTCCTAAGATATCAGAAAGTATTGCATATTTTTTAGTATTTGCATCGGATATCATTCCCATAGCTATTCCAGCAACGGGTGCTTTGATGGATACTCCTGCATCCATCAAAGCGAGAGTGGCAGCACATACTGTAGCCATAGAAGAAGAACCGTTTGACTCTAAAATATCAGAAACAATTCTTATCGTATATGGGTTTTCTTCATCGGATGGGATAACCGCTTTTAATGCACGAAGTGCAAGGTTACCATGACCTATTTCTCGTCTTCCAGGGGATCTATTAGGTTTTACTTCACCTGTTGAAAATCCCGGAAAATTATAATGAAGCATAAGTTTAGAATAACCGGATATAGTTGCTCCATCGATCATTTGTTCGTCTAATTTTGTTCCTAATGTAACAGTAGTAAGAGATTGTGTTTCTCCTCTTGTAAAAATAGAAGAACCATGCGCAGCTGGTAAATAATCAATTTCACTCCATATAGAGCGGATTTCATCAAGATTTCTACCATCTATTCTTTTTCTATTTTCTAAAACATAGTTACGAATCGCTTCTTTTTCTACTTTATGAAAGTATTTAGAAACAAGCCCCTCGTTTATTTCTCTTTCTTCGTGAAAAGATTCTAAATATTCTTTTTTGATGTTTGCAAAAGATTCTGCTCTTTCATTTTTATTTGTAATGTTTTTTCTTGCTACTTCATAGCATTTTGTATACAGTTTATTTTGTATATCTTGTAGAATAGTTTCATCTTTTTGTTCATGACAATATTCTCGTTTAATGGATTTATTTAAAAGAGATTCTAATTCTTTTTGAGCAATACAATGTTTTTTAATTTCTTCATGTGCTATTTGAATAGATTCTAACATTTCTTTTTCACTTATTTCTTTTGCTTCGCCTTCTACCATTAATATATTTTCTAAAGAAGCTGCAACCATAAAATCTAAAGTTGCATTTTTTAATTCTATTCTATTCGGGTTTATGATATATTTTCCGTCTATTTTAGCAACACGTACTTCTGAAATAGGACCTAAAAAAGGAATATTAGAAATAATAAGTGCTGCGGAAGCAGCAAGTCCTGCTAAAGCATCAGGTATTACATCAGGATCGGATGATATAAGATAAATATTTACTTGTATGTCTGCATGGAAGTCATCAGGAAAAAGTGGACGAATTGCTCTATCTACAAGGCGACTTATCAATACTTCGTGGTCAGAAAGCTTCCCTTCTCTTCTTAAAAATCCACCCGGTATTTTTCCTGCTGCAGAAAATCTTTCTTGATAATCTACCGATAATGGTAAAAAATCAGATCCTTCTTTAGCTTCTTTATTACACACCACTGTGGCTAATAGCATGGTTTTTCCCATTTTTACTACTACTGATCCATCTGATTGTTTTGCTAACTTTCCTGTTTCTATGGATATTTCTCTACCATCAGATAATACAATGGTTTTACTTATAAAATTCGGGTACATATTTTTAGGTATTTATTTAGCTATTGCTTATGAGTTTATTGTATTGTAAATGACAATAAAGATACTTTGCAATTCTAAAATGAGTATTTATTTTCTAATATTGAGTTCTGTAACAACTGTTCTGTATCTTTCTATATTTGTTTTGTTAAGATAGGTTAGGAGTCGTTTTCTTTTTCCTACCAGCTTTAAAAGTCCTAATCGCGTGGAATGGTCTTTTTTATGCGTTTTTAGATGCTCTGTTAAGTGATTTATTCTATAACTAAATAATGCTATTTGTGATTCTGATGATCCTGTATCACGAGATTTCTTTAAAGGGCTGTACTTTTCAAATAGTTCTTGCTTTTTTTCTGTTGTGATATACATTTTTATTTTAATAATTTACAATATATGAAATGATTTTAAATAGATGTGTTACTAACTAATTTACAATATTATTAAATATTTTATACTTTAACAAAATAATACATAAAAACAATGTTTTTTTGTGTTTATTTTATATTAAAATTAAATAAATATCTTTTTTCTTGAATAAATAGATAAAATAAAATAGATAATTCGAGACCGTTGCGAATTAAAATCCTAAAAACGAATATCTTAATTTTTCGCCAATACTATGGTATTGAAGTTCATTTCATTTTTATTTGTTTTTAGAAGAGTTCTAAAATGATTGTCTATATAAATAGTTATCTAAATTCTTAATGTGTTATATTTCTAACGTTATTTCAAAAAAATAAACCAACCATTGAATATAAAACATTTATTTTTTGAATTTTCTAAAATTATATTTTTTTTTGAATTTTTATTTAAAAAAAACGAAAAAAAAATGTTACTATTTGTTAATGAATAATTTTATAGCAAAAAACCTTATAATTTTATGTGGGTAGTTTTAATATTTCTTCTGTTGGTACATTTTTATATACCCAATGAACGATAGATTCTTTAAATTCTTGGGAAGTTTTTATAAATAATTCTGGTTTCATTTTATACCATTTTTCTAGTGCTTCATATGGTGTTTTCACCCCTAACTCTCTTACAATAAAATGATGGTTCTTATAAAAGAGATAGTACATTAAAAATTTTATGGTACCTATTTGCATATATTTTCAATGAATAGCACATCTGCTACCAGGACATACTCAAAACTTTTCCAACCTTCTAAAAATTTTTGCAAAGTGAATGTGGGATAGATTCAAATTCAAAGTTCTTGCATATTTTTTTAACTCATTTTCAAAAAAAGAGACATTATTGCCAAATAATTAAGATATTTGTTATAATGATGTATATTTTTGTCAAATGGGAGCATAAAAAAATAAAACACAGGTTTTCAATTGTGAGTTAATTTGAAAAAGTTAAATAGAACATATTATAATGCTTCTGTTTTCTGTAATTATCAGCAATAAAAATAATAGAACAGGTATTTTTTATTCAGAAAAGAAGAGAGAAGATGTGTCTTTCACAAGCGCAAGGGATATTTTATATTAATAATAAACATAATAACAGAGTATTAAGCACAGATAAAAGAAACACAATATGGAAGAGAAAAAAGAAGTGAATAATTTTATTGATGATATTATCCAATCAGACCTATCTTCACAGAAAGTAAAGCGTGTTTATACGCGATTTCCTCCGGAGCCGAATGGTTTTTTACATATAGGTCATGTAAAGTCCATGTGTCTGAACTTTGGTATGGCAGAGAGACATAAAGGAGTATGTCATCTGCGGTTTGATGATACGAATCCGGAATCTGAAAATGCAGATTATGTAGAAGGAATTAAAGAAGATGTAAAGTGGTTGGGCTTTGAGCCGGGAGAAAGGGTCTTTTATGCTTCCAATTATTTTGAGAAACTGTATGAATACGCTGTTGTTCTCATAAAAAATGAGAAAGCATACGTAGATGATTTGAGTGCAGAGGAATTTGCTGAAAAATATAAGGGAACTCCTACGGTTACGGGGAAACATAGCCCTTATAGAGATCGAAGTGTGGAGTATAATCTCGATTTGTTTGACAAAATGAAACAAGGTGCTTTCCCTGAGGGTTCTAAAATTGTAAGGGCAAAGATAGATATGTCACATCCAAATATGCACATGCGGGATCCAGGGATATATCGTATAAAATATTCCTATCACTATAACACGGGTAATAAATGGTGCATCTATCCACTGTATGACTATGCCCATTGTCTATCGGATTCTTTGGAAGGTATTACACATTCTCTTTGTACATTGGAGTTTGAGGTTCATAGACCTCTCTACGAGTGGTTTTTAGAGGCATTGCACGTTCATAAACCCCAACAAATAGAATTTGCCCGACTGAATCTCAACTATACGGTGATGAGTAAAAGAAAACTATTAGAATTAGTAGAGGAAAAAAAAGTAGATGGATGGGATGATCCCCGAATACCCACTATTTCGGGATTAAGAAGAAGAGGTTATACTCCCAATGCTCTTCGTATTTTTGCAGAAAAAATAGGTATTGCTAAAAGAGAAAATATGATAGATACTGCTCTTTTGGAATGGTGCATCAGAGAAGATCTCAATAAAACAGCATTGAGAAAAATGGGAATTATCCATCCTCTCAAACTTATTATCACGAATTACGATGCCGATGTTGAGTATTTGGATTGCATCAATAATCCCGAAGATCCGAGTGCGGGCAGACGAAAAGTGCCTTTCAGTAAACATATATGGATAGAAAAAAACGATTTTATGCTGAATCCTCCGAAGGAATTTTACAGATTATTTCCCGGCAATGAGGTTCGGCTCAAGTATGCTTATATAATAAAATGTGAGGATTATAAAACAGACGCAGATGGAAATATTCAAGAAATATATTGCAGATATGAGCCGTTGAGTAAAAGTGGAGAAGACAAAACGGGGAAAAAAGTGAAAACAGCCATCACTTGGGTATCTGCTGCCCATTCTATTCCCGCAGAAATACGTTTGTATGAAAAGCTTTTTACCATAGAAAATCTATCCGATATTCCCGAGAATAAGGATTGGAAAGATTATCTGAATCCTAAGTCATTAGAAATCATTCATAATGCAAGATTAGAACCCTCTTTTCAAAATGCAGAAGCAGGGATTCATTATCAGTTAGAAAGACAAGGGTATTTTATTTTAGACAGTAAGTTTTCTTCTCCTGAAAAACTTGTCTTTAATAGAACTGTGACGCTCAAAGATGAGTGGGCAAAAGTTCGTCTTTCTTAATTTATTATTTTCATAAAAGATAGATACAGGTTGGAGAAAAAAAAAATCTCTCTCTTAGAGATGAAAGACCAAATTCTTTTAGGTAATCAGTTTTTTTTAGGAAAAGCAATTACACTTGTAGAGAGTGAAAGAATAGAAGACAAGATACTTTCCGAACAATTATTAGATGCTATACTTCCTTACACCGGAAATTCTATACGAATAGGAATTACGGGTATTCCTGGTGTGGGAAAAAGCACTTTTTTAGAAAGCTTTGGAAAAATAATATTAGAAAAAAACGAGAAAATAGCCATTTTGACGGTAGATCCGAGTAGCCCTCTCAATGGGGGAAGCATATTAGCGGATAGAACGAGAATGACATCTCTTTCTAAAGATAATCGTGTTTTCATCAGAACCTCTCCATCGGGTAAAAATAGTAGCGGCATCACATATTCTACGAGTGAGTGTATCTTGCTGTGTGAGGCAGCGGGGTATTCATATATTTTTATAGAGACATCAGGAGTTGGGCAGTCACAAGTGGATATCAAAAACGTAGTGGACTTTTTTCTTTTGCTTACTATGGGTGGTATGGGAGATGAACTTCAGGGTATGAAAAAAGGTATTATGGAAATGGCAGACCTGATAGTTATAACCAAAGCCGATGGAGATATGGAAAAGATTGCAAAGAAGACATTATTAGAATACAGACAAGTTATTTCGTTTCTGCAAAAGCATCCTGCGGGATGGGAAGTTTCCGCTCATCTTTGTTCTGCTTTATCAGGGAGTGGTTTGCCAGAAATATGGGATATTATTACACACTATAAAAAGCAGATGACGGAAAATGGTTTTTTCTTTACCCAGAGGAGAACGCAAGCTATAGAATTGATGAGAAAACATCTCTTATTTCTTTTAGAAAAGGACTTATGGGATATGGTATCTTCTCGTTATAAAGAGGTTGAAAAAGAGGTGTTAGAGGGAAAGAAGAATCCTCTAGAAGCGGCAAAAAAGATATTTGATTTTTATAAGAATACAAAATAAAAAGATATCTTGTTAATGCTCTTTTTTTTATTTATTTTTTGTAGGTACTGTTATAGGCGGTTTTTATATTTCAGAGACGTGTATTTTGTCAGTTATTTTTTGTAATACTACAACACTACCTGCTTTACGGTATGGATTTTTAATTATTTTGTTACAAAGACTATATCGCTTAATGCTGTAAATTGCCCTTTATTTTTGTAATCAAAAGTTATTTTCAAATCAGATATATTTTTAGTGCCAAAATTATTCAAATACGTTTGAATATTAGGGCGTAATAATTCTAAGTTACATTTTAATTTCCAAGAATTATCAAAGTCTTCAGTATCTACCAAAACCAAAAAAAGTCTGTTAGACGCATCAAAACGTAGTTCTCCTTGTTCTTCATATAAATTTTGTATTAAAATTTTGGGATTTTCTTGAACATCTTTCAAAATATCTAAACGAATTTGCTTGATATTTTGTAAAGTTTCTTTACAAAAAGCATCATTCCTATCTTTCATTTTTTCTACAATTTCATAGTAAGTATCATCTGCCTTACTATGATTAGTAAAAGTTATTTGTGCCTGTTTTGCTGTTTGTTTGAGTTCTGTTAATTCTGGTTTTAAACCTTTTAATTTTCGTTGTTTTTCAATAAAATTAGCAGGTAAATAGGTTACTTTCAAATCAAAAGGCACTTCATTTACAAAAAAATCTACTTTTTTAATCTGCCCAACGGTTGGCAAAACTGCTGAATGAGATTTAAAAATATGCTCAATTAAAATACTACTCCAATGATTATACCAACTACAAAGTACATACCCCTGCACCGCTCGGTTAATATCAGTATCAAATTTTGACAGTAAAATATCGTAATTTTGATAAACTTTTACATACTTATCTACTAAAAATGTATCTAATTGATTTTTATAATCCCCACCCCAATCAAAATGGCGTAATTTATAGAGTTCAGAAACTAATTTTTCAGTATCTAAAATAGTTTCCTGTGATTGGTTTTCACTTCTAATAAAATCATTTAATTTTTGATGATTTTGTTCCAAATTTTCTGAAAGTAAATTATATAATTCCTCAAATTGTTGATTTAAACCTTTTTCGGTTAAAGAAAAACCACTTGCAGTTAAGAAATTTTGTAAAATTTCTTTTCTTGTAATAGACTTTATTTTGAGCCAAAGCAACGCAGAAAGATTAAAATTAAAATCTTCTAAGTGGTCTGTTTCGTACAAATTTTTCCAATGATTGAAATACTATTTTTCGTTTTTCATTTGAAATGATATATTAAAAACTAATTTAGGGTTACAAATAAATAATACTTCTTGACTTCCTGCTACACTTCCTTTTCCGCCTCTACCATTTTGGTAAGTTTTTGTTACAACCTCTACTTTTTTATATTGCTTGATAATATCTGTCAAATCTTGCACTGTTGGAAAACTTCTGTCATTATAACTCATTAACCAATTAGGGATTTGTTCTGACATTTTAAAAAGTGTGTGAAAAGATTGTATTACATCTTTTTTCTTATCAAAGCCACTAAATTTTTGTGGTTCATATCTTTTAATTCCATTTATAAATTGTTTATCTTGCCAATATTCTGTGTAAGTTTCAGCCAGATGGTAAAAACTTTGATAGTCTGCGTGACTATCGCAATAAGGCGGGTCAAAATAAATTAAATCTATTGAAGTGTTTCCCAAAATTTTAGGCAGTAAGTCTAAAATATTTTCTGAAAAACTTTTATTTTCTTGTCCATTATCAAAAATTGATTTATTGTATCGAGGCAATAAATCCATAAAAATATCTCGAATAGGTCGTGCCAAATTTGGATTTCGTTTTATTCGTTCCTTATCACTTGCATACACCAAAGCCTGCGTGTGTCCAAAATGCCCCATTGTTATTTTTCTTTGTAAACTTCTGTTTATCAACGAAATAGCAAAAGATTTTTTGTAATCATTTTCTAAAAATTGAATATTTGCCCTACAATTATCTAAAAATTTGGCTTGTTCTTTTTCAAAAAACAAATCTGTATATACATTTTCAATGAGTGTGAAATTATCTTTTTGTGAACTATTCTGAAATAATATTTCTAAATCTTGTTTGTCTAAAAATTGATTTTTGTTTTCAATCAAAGACTTTCCAATTTGATGGTTAAATTGGAAAAAGTCATTCGTAAATACTTGAAAACCAAGTTGTTTGAATAAATATGCAACAGATTGCGAACCTG
>JASGCU010000026.1:0-9743 GCA_030053935.1 Chitinophagaceae bacterium | reverse complement strand
GTAAATACTTGAAAACCAAGTTGTTTGAATAAATATGCAACAGATTGCGAACCTGCAAATGCGTCAAGAGCAGTATGTATATTTTTAGGAATATACTGTATCAGCCATTTTAGTAAAGTATATTTCGCCCCCAAATATTGTGGTTCGGGAAATTCGTAAGCAAAATATTGATAGTTTTTAAAAAGCATGTGAGATGTTTTTTTACAAAGGTATGGTAATGAATCCATTCAGAAAAATTTTGTTTGATACCTTTATAATTTTGTAACTGTTTGAATATTAATAAAACTCATTTTTAATTATTTTGCAATTGTAAGCAATATAAGAGAGTTTTTTTTATGTTTTTCTCATTTCATTATAAAAAAAATATTTCTTTTCTCTCAAAAGGATAAGAATAAAAAAAACATCTATCCTTCTCTCCATTTATTTTTTAAAGCAGGAACATAAAAAAATCCCACGCTTGAAAGCATGGGATCCGTTGACAAAAAGATAAAAATGTATTCTTACAAATTTAACCAGTAGGTAATTTTGAAAACTATTGCCCTATTTTTAAGTCCGTATGTAATATCAGAGTAATTATCTGTATAAACGAGGTATATATCTGAAACAGGTTGGAATCTCCATTGAATCCTGCTATTTATATTGACATTTTCTGCTTGGTTATTGTATTGGATAAATGTAGTCCAAAAGATATTTTTTGTAAAAGTAATATCTATCCTCGGACCTATCAGGACTAGGTTTGTATTTGTAAATTTTCTATTGGGATTTTTCTGATTATGGGAATCAAAATTTATAGAATTAAAATTTGCATTTATGGCTATGGTAGCATATTGTTGGTATCTGTATTCTATATTAAATCTTGTCCAGTAGAGTTGTGCTACATAATAAGCTGCCGTTCCTCCTGAAACTCTAAAATTAAAAGGTTTTCTTGGATTAGATGCATAAAATACTCCGACATCATACTGCCAAAATTCTTCATCTTTTTTTAAGAGTTCATCATCATTGCCGCTGGGAGAAAAATCATCGAAGAGTTTTACATAATTTCGGTTTCCAAAGAACCCGAATGCACTTGTATTTTGTAAGCTGAATTCCCATTCCGTTCCGATAGCGAAATCATTTATATCTACTCTATTTTTTTCAAAAAGAGTTTGGTTATTGGCAAATGTTTCTGAAAAAAACAATGCAGTAATATTATTTATATGTTTGGATTTTGGGTAAAAGTTTTTTCCAAAATAAGGTTGTGCTCTTAAAAAATTGTTTCTTGGAACATATCCCACCTTAGGATTAAAATTATCGGTAACCAGTTGATGTTCCCATCCCCAAAAATAATTGAGAGAAGTATACCCAAACCATAATCCATGGGATAATTCGGGTTTACTCGATGAAGTATTTTTATTGAAAGTGCTGTGCATATAAGATTTTCCGGTCCATTTTCCATCTTTAGAAGCAAGATTATAATCTATACCTGCTAAAGTATTAGAGGATCCTTCTTCTGGATTTTCAATATCTATTGGTTTACCTTCAAAATTTTGTTTATTTACTACTATAGCACCTATATTAGAGCGGGAAAAGAGTTTTCTTTGGACGGCAAGAACACTGTAATTATAAGAAGGTGTGTTTATTGAGTTATCGGCAGCTGTTTGCATGCTCATAGCACCCACTCTCCAATCGTTTCCAATCTTTCCGCTGAGTCGACCTCCTGCCCATATTTTATTTTGAACGTTTTGAGCGGTAGAAGAATCAATAGTTATGCCTATTCTTCGAGAAAAAAATGGGCGAGCATTACCAAAACCGAAATTGCTAAAAAGGTCTGCATTTTCTAAAAAAAACTGCCTTCGTTCGGGAAAAAAAAGCTCAAATCTGCTTATATTTGTTTGCTGTTGGTCTACCTCTACCTGTGAGAAATCAGGTAGCACAGTGAGGTCAAGATTGAGAGAAGGGGTTATGCTCACCTTTGCATCACCTCCTATATCATAGCCAAGTTTAGAAAGAACGGGATCAGATTCTTTATCTAAGGTATAATTTCCATTTATATATGGAATAAGAGATATATTCATTCCCGGTGCATGGAGTGGTTCTTCAAAATGTAATATTCCCGTATGAGCAAGGTTAAACATTTCGAACTGACGGGGCATCTTTACCCAAAGAGCTCTTTCGTTATACTTAGAATCTATTCTATAAAAATTTACATGCCATTCTTTGCTTCCCTCTTTATATCGTAGTGTTTTAAGAGGTATAGCCATCTCTGCTATCCAACAATTTGGATATACTTTTGCGGCAGAATACCACTTGTTATCCCAAGAAAGATTAAAATCTTCAGGGGAAAAACCACCATTAGATACCAAACCTTCTCTCTGAACTCCGTATGGATTGACACCAAAAAAGAATCCATTCGTTTTATCTAAAAAAGGGTCAAATACTACTGTTATCCCATCTGCATTTCCACCTCTAAAATCCCGTCTTAATGAGAGGGAAACATGTTTTCCGGGTAAAGAATCATACATTATGGCAGCGAAATAAATAAAATGTTCATCGTAAGCAAACATCCCTTGTGTCTTTGACTTCGAATACGATGTATCGTAAGGAAAATATTGATGAAAATCCCCTCCCCTTTCCGCATGCTTCCACGCTTCGTCATCTAAAACCCCATCCAATTTGACTGCCACTTTTGTTTTACGGATAAAAATCTCTTTTGTAGCCCCTGCACTATCCGTTTTAGAAAAAACATGGTATCCCCCACTTATAAAAAAAAGAAATAGAAAAATAATTTTCACCATAAACATATCTCTCATACTCAATGATAGCAAATAATTTGATTCAATAAACTGAAAAAATAGCATAGAAGAATAGACGAAAAAAAAATAAGAAAGTTGCATTAGAGCAAACATCAAGATGTTACGTTTTTTTTACTTTTCTATAGCCATAATTGACCAAAAACACTCCTGCAATTATAAAAATAAGGGCAAGGTATATAAAAACATTCAGTTTTTCATCTAATACAATCGCTCCCAAAACCACAGCAACCGCAGGATTAATGTAAGAGTAGACGGAAGCAATCCCCACAGGGAGATTTGATAAAGCATATAAATAACAAACAAATGCTCCTATAGAACCAAAGAAAATAAGATAGAGTAATGCAATAATTCCCTTGGTATCCACAAGGTGTATCCGTGAGAAATCATCAAAGAACAAACTACATACAAAAATGCCAACTCCTCCAAAAAAAAGCTGAAATCCCGAATTCATAATGACATTCTTATAATAGGGTGCCTTTTTTTTTATCAAAACCGTTCCCATAGACCATCCTATAACGGCTATAAACACCAACCCAATCCCCATTTGATATCTGCTATCAAAAAGTTCTATGAGATGTTCTTTAAAAACAAGCCCTATCCCTATTATTCCTAACAATAGTCCGAAAAGAACTATGCTATTTGGTTTTTCATTCCTATTAAGTATCATATTAATACATACTATCCAAACAGGCATAGTTGCACAAATAAGTGCGGCTAAACTACTGGATATATACATTTCTGCATATCCGACAAACCCATTTCCAAAGGTTATCATCAATAACCCGATGATGAATTGGTCAATTATATAGGAACGTGTGATTTTATTTTTGTGAGAACTTATAAAAACAAAGAGGAGTAATAACCCCCCCGCTAACATTTGACGTAATGCCGAAAAAAGAAATGCAGGAAATTGCGAAACCCCTATCAATAATACTAAATACGTTGTTCCCCAAACGATGGAAACATAACAAAGGGCTAAATACGCCTTAAACTCTCTACTCATAATGTTTTTTTAATGCGATAAAAGATTGTTCTCAAAAATATGATGTGAAAGTATTTGCTAAAAAGTGGTTTTTCTCTTCTTCATAATCTTAGAAGGATAAGAACTTTTTATGTTTTTTTATTTTTGCAATATAAGTATTTTAATGGTATTATTTCAAAATACCTTATTTTTTCACAAATATAGAATGGTTTTGTGAAAAATAAACAACTATCTCCTTTCTAAACTATAAAATACTTTCCAAATAAAAAACCATATAAAAAAATTATAAGAAACCTTGTATAAACTTCCATTTTTTATGTAATGGAAAAATATATACAGCATTATCCGAAACAAAGAATAAAAAACGAGAATAATTTGCAAATGTATTATAGTATTGTGAGATATAAAAACGAGTGATACAATCGCTCTATTTTCATTCTAAAATTTTCAAGAGATCAAATTATGTATTACAGTGTAATTTCGTTTTTTATAGAACAATTGTCTTTTTATTTTTATATATTTTAAAAAGTAGATGAATATGTGGACTACAGAATCATTATGGTTTGAGGTAGCGATTGTCAGTATAATTTTTGCTTTAGGTAATATCCTTATGGGGCATTTTGAAGAACGAACACCAAAAGTTAGAAGAGTAGGCAAGTATTTATTAATACTTATGTTAGTTTGCTTTGCTTCCGTATTTTTTGGTAGAATAATATCTATGACATTACTTTCTCTATTTATTTTCCCTGTTATATATATTCACGGGTATTATTTACCAAAGAAAAAAGGAATAAATGGATGGTCAGGTGAGCCTAAAAGTAAATACTACGAATTCCGTAAGTGGAACAAAGATATTTTTTCCAAATGACATTTTATACTTTTACTCATACAGCAAAGAATATTCATCGTATTCACAGAGCAGATGCAATATATGTGTTATAGTATACAACTATGAAAAAAGATTTTTCTTTCTCTCAAATAAGGACAGGATAATTTGTGATAATAACAGAGAGCGACTGTAAAAAGTGACTCTCTTTTTTTTGTTTCATTTTTGAAGGGGTGGATTTTTAGCAATATCTATCTAAAAAAACACATTATAGCGTTTGTTTTTTTTAAATATATTATAATAAAAAGATATTTTTTATTATAATTTTATTTATTGCAAAGATTGTTATTTTTTATTTATTTAAACACTATTCAATACGGTACTACTTTATAGAATTATATGTCATCAAGAGGAACATTTAGTAATAAATTTGGTTTTATTATGGCGGCGGCAGGGTCAGCGGTAGGCTTGGGTAATATATGGGGTTTCCCATTCAAAGCTGCAAATGGAGGAGGAGCGGCTTTTCTTTTTATATATATATTGTGTTGTTTCATTTTATGCTTTCCCGTTATGATAACAGAAATATCCATAGGGCGAAACACCACGAAAAATGCCATTGGAGCATTTCCGAAATTAGGATTTCCAAAATGGAGATTTGTAGGATTCATAGGGGTATTCTGCGGAGTGATGATACTTTCGTTTTACAATGTCGTAGCGAGTTGGGCATTCGGTTATTTTCTGAATCTCAGCATCGGTAATTTTGAAATAGGCAATCATTTTGCTGATTTTACAAAAGACATATATACTATTATTATCTATGCTTTTATTTTCATGTTTATAACCGGTTTTATTATTTCAAAAGGGGTGACGAAAGGAATAGAGCAAGCATCTAAAATAATGATGCCTACTTTATTCGCTATACTCATTGGATTAGTTCTGTATTCTCTTACCTTACCAAATGCCGTAATAGGAGTATCGTATTACCTTATCCCTGATTTTAGTGAGGTAAGTATTTCTACTATCTACATTGCTTTAGGACAAGCGTTTTTTTCTCTTTCTTTGGGAATGGGTATGCAACTCACTTACGGAAGCTACGTAAATAAAGCCGATAATATCGTTTCTTCTGCAATGTGGATAACTCTTACAGATCTTTCTGTAGCTTTTTTAGCAGGTTTTATGATGTTTCCTATCATTGCTTATATGAATAACGGAGATATGAGTAATGTTACGGGCGGACCTGGGCTTATTTTCGTGACTCTCCCCGGTGTATTTGAAACACTCGGTACGGTAACAGGTAGTATAGTAGGATCTTTGTTTTTCCTGCTTCTCTGTTTTGCAGCCCTCACCTCTACTATTTCACTACTAGAAGTTCCTGTAGCATGGTGCGTTGATGAATTAAAGATGAATAGGTCTATTGCCACTTGGGGAACAGCATTAATAATCTTTATTTTAGGGATACCATGCGTGCTGGCAAATGGGTATTCTGATTTTTGGACAAATTTCATAACATACGGAGGCAAAGAAACTCCTACTGATTATCTTTCCTTTGTAAATGACTTTGCAAGTGAATTATTACTTCCATTAGGAGGTACCATAATGACTTTCTTCGCCGCATATATATGGAAAACAAAAAATATGAACGAAGAAATTTGCTTGGGATATCCCAATTATAAAGGATCTTTTGTGGAATTATTTTTAAACTTCACAGTAAAATATTTTTGTCCCGTCATACTTTTTATAATTTTTATATTTACCATACTTAATAAATTTTTTGGAATAACTATTTTTTAACACCCAATGGCAAGAACAAGCATTTATCTTAATTTTAATCGTAATGCTGAGGAAGCATTTCATTTTTACAGGTCGGTATTTGGGGGAGAGTTTGGTAATAATGGGAAAATATCAAGGTTTAGAGATATGCCTCCTTCAGCAGAAAATCATTCTATTCCCGAAGAAGACAAAAATTTAGTGATGCACATAGAACTTCCTATTTTGGGAGGGCATATCCTTATGGGAACAGATGCCCCCGAGAGTATGGGTTTCTCACTCATTTTTGGAAATACTATACACATTACTTTAGAAACAGATACAAAAGCGGAAACGAAAAGATTATTCCACGCATTATCAAAAGAGGGTAAGATAACAATGGAACTGCAAGATATGTTTTGGGGAGCTTACTTTGGAAGCTGCACAGATAAATACGGAGTGCAATGGATGTTCAACTATTCTGAAAAAGTATGATACCATACCATATATAATAAACAAGAATAGTTTCTTAAAAATTCTTTTTACACAAATATTTAATTTTAAACGCATTGATAATGAAACCGTTGCAAAATTATAAAGGTTATTAATAAATACAAAAAATAATAGAGTAATTATTTCTATTTCACATACAAAATGTAGGTATATAAGGTATTCATCTGTTATGTCAATCTTACAACAATCGTACTTTCAGTTTTTTCAAGAACTGCGAGAGAATAATACAAAGGAATGGTTTTTAAAAAATAAAACGCGTTATGAGAAGGATGTGAAGTTTCCGTTTATAAATCTTTTAAAAGCAATATCAGAGGATATGCAAGATTCAGAACCCTATTTAATAGGGATAGATCCGAATAAATTTATTTTTCGAATTCATAAAGATCTACGGTTTTCAAAAGATAAAAAACCGTATAAAGAGTATATGACAGCTTTATTATCTCCTTTTGGAACAAAGGATAAAACATATCCTGGTCACTATATGGAAATATCTTGTGAAAAAATAATAATTGCCGGGGGAGTATATTGGTTTGAGGATAAAAATATGCTGGAAAGAGTTCGATATAAGATTTCAGATAATGGGGATATTTTTTCTAAACTTGTGAATGAACCATCTTTTATCAAAAATTTTGGTGGTATCGTAGGGAAAAAAAATAAAAAATTGCCAAAAGATCTGATGGATGCTATGGAAACACAGCCACTCATTGCAAATAATCAGTTTTATTGGTGGAAAGAACTCCCTTCTTCTAAAGCATTAGAAGATAATTT
The DNA here is from genome assembly GCA_030053935.1 of Chitinophagaceae bacterium. Classification (NCBI taxonomy): domain Bacteria; kingdom Pseudomonadati; phylum Bacteroidota; class Chitinophagia; order Chitinophagales; family Chitinophagaceae; species Chitinophagaceae bacterium. The sequence continues at coordinate 2,116 of JASGCU010000026.1, read as the reverse complement.
TGTCAATACTTTAAAAAATTATTTTGTGTCCGCCCAAAAATTAAACACTTTTTTTATAGATAGTATGCATAGAGTGTAAAAAAATTCACTATACGTTTATTGTATTTTTTTTATGAGGGAGGTCTCTATTTTTTTTATACTTACCTTATCTATTTTGTATTTTGTCATAGAGATAATTTTAAAAACGTAATCTGAAATAACCAGCACGTTATTCACTTGTGGTATATCTTTATTATAGCTTAAAATTAATCCAGATAAGGTTTCATAATCTCCCGTTGGTAAATAAAATTTCCCTTGATATCGCTGATTGATATATTCTATCTTGAGATGTGCTGCAAATATATATTCATTTTCATTTATTTGTTCTTCGTATTGGGTAAATTCATGGTGATATTGTGTTTGATCGTCTTTTATATCCCCAAGTATTTGTTGAACAAGAGTTTTAGTAGTCAGTATTCCTAAAAATTCTTTTTTCGCATTTATAACAACCCCTATTGATTTTCTTTTTTGGAGCATTTCTACCAATACTGTATAAGCCATTACATTCTCTTCAAAAAAAATACACGGGTATATATTATCTTCTATATGTATGAGATTGTGAAAAATACTCCTGATATGTATATATCCAATAATATTTTGTACAGACCCCCTATAAACTAAAATTCTTGATAATTTTGTTTCTATAAATTTTTTTTTTATAGAAGTTATATCATCAGTTATATTTATTGCTATAACATTCTCTTTTTTTAACATGCAATCTCGTATTTTTAGTTTAAAAAAATCTATTGTTTTAAAAAACATTTTCATATCCAGATTATGTTCTTTTATTTTAATTTCTGAAAGGGATATATTTTCTAAATATTGATTGAGATCAATAAGTCCAAATACAGGGTTCTCATTCGTGTATGTGAGTTTGAATATATATTTTACTATAAAAAAATAGAGGTATACTAGTAAGCAAACAATTGGAAATAAGAGGTAATAAAAAAAAACTATTGGTATGAGGAGTTGGAATAATAGTTTATTAGCATTCATCATAAAAATTATTTTAGGAGTATATTCTCCGATAATAATAATAATAAACGTAGATGTAAATGATTCTATAATAACCTCCATAATATATTTATAGGAGCTATCTGGAATAAAACTGTTTATATATGGATGTATGATGAGAGACAAGTAGTAGGTATATAATACTAATGAGATAGTATTTCCTACGAGCATTGTGGCAATAAAATGCGATGGGTTTTTGAAAAAAAGATCCATTATCCTTCTTTTATCAAATATCTTTTTAAAAAAAGAACTTTCTCCTACGGTTCCTCTTCTTATCAATATTTCTATTCGTAGTTTATTACATGATATAAAAGCTATTTCTACACCCGAAAAGAAAAAACTTAGGATAATGGCACATAAAACAATAGTAATATTTATAATTATATCACTCATTTTGTATATATCGGGTTAAAATATTTTTTTAGTAGGTATGAAAAACTATTGATAAAATTATCTATAGTGGTAAGATATGTATGTTTTATAAATTTGAGATAAAAAACGAAAAATAGTTTATATTTTTTACAAAACTCATAAATCTCACCATACAACTTTTCTTGTGTTATTATTTTTAAATGGAATAAGTAAATCTCTCTATATGGGTTCACTCCGAAAAGTTCTTTTCACAAAAATATTGAGTTTCAAAAATATTGATAACCAACCATTTACAAAACTACAAGTGTATCAAAAATGAATTTTTGTGGTGGACTCAATAAATATACACAAAAATTGGCATATCTCTCAAAAAAACAATATTTTTACATGTTTTTTTGATTCCCTGTACTAAAAACTATATAAGTTGTTAAATAATCTCTCCCTATTGAGAAAAATATAAAATTAAAAATTAACCCACCTCAAAAAGTTTTTTTATATTGGGTTTTAAAACTATTGGTAGCTGTTCCAAAATCATAAATGCATCAAAAGTGATTTTCAAGAACCCTTTGTGATAACTTAATGGATAATTACCTTCTCCGTTTTCAATATTTCTTCTTTTTCTCCATATATTATAATAACATATTCTCCTTTGGGTAACTTTCTCACATCTACTTTCAGCCCTAATTCATAA
>JASGCU010000025.1 GCA_030053935.1 Chitinophagaceae bacterium | reverse complement strand
AAAAGAGACTAAAGAAAATATAAAAACTAATTTTTAAAAATGCTCTTTTTATATAAAAGGATACTTATCTGGAAAATATGGAAACCAAAAATAGCATTTAGAAGAAAATAACCTCGCAGGAGATAATTTACAAAAAATAGTATCCGATTTTTCATAAAAAATGATAGAAGAAAAAATTAAAACAGAAGTACTAAAATTAGAAGGACCAATAGTCATATTTGGAGCAGGTGGATTTATAGGAGCAAACCTCTATAGAACAATAATAAAACAAAGAAAAGACGTATATGCTGTTACGAGCAAACCATTTATACCATGGAGATTAGAAGATATCGATGAAAATAATATCATTCACTGCGACATCAGTAAACGAAATCTAGTGGAAGAAATATTTAAAAAATATCTCTTTAAAACAATTTTTAATCTATCCGCCTACGGAGCATACTCTTTTCAAAATGATATAGATAAAATTTATCAAACTAATTTTTACGGACTGTTAAACTTGTTAGAAGTAACATCACAATATAATATAAAAGCCATCATACACGCAGGAAGTTCCTCAGAATACGGACTCAACTCCGCCGGACCAAATGAAGATGCTGTTTTAAAATCTAATAGCCACTATTCCGTATCCAAAACTGCATGCGCACATCTCATAAAATATTATGGGGTCATAAAAGAACGACCGGTAATAAACCTCCGATACTATTCTATCTACGGACTCTACGAAGACCCCGATAGATTAGTCCCGAAACTTATAAACGAAGGAATAAAAAAAACATATCCTCCGTTAGTAGAACCCGATATATCACGTGATTTTGTATTTATTGATGATGCCATCTTAGCAACTCTCAAATCCGCAACCGCTGATATGCAAAAAATAAAAGGAGAATCTATAAATATCGCAAGTGGAAAAAAAACTACTATAAGAGAAATGGTAGAACTTACTAAAAATATTTTTCAAATAGAAAAAGAACCAGAGTGGGGAAAAATGCAAAACCGTAAATGGGACCTCAAAAATTGGTATGGTTCTACAAATAAAGCCAAAGAACTCATCCAATGGAGTAACGAAACACCTTTACAAGCAGGACTCTTGAAAACATCTCTTTGGCAAAAACAATACTCATATCCACTCTATGAAAAAAAATTAGCACAAGATAAAATAAAATATAAACTCTCTGCTGTAATTGCTTGCTATAAAGATGAACAAGCAATACCTTATATGTATGAACGTCTCAAGAAAACTTTCCAAAAAATATTCGTCGACTATGAAATTATATTTGTAAATGATGCAAGCCCTGATAACACAAACACCGTCTTACAAAACATCGTCCAAAAAGATGATAATGTAATTGCTATAGAACACTCTCGAAATTTTGGATCACAAGCCGCATTTCTCAGTGGAATGGAAATATCCACAGGAGACGGCGTTATCCTTTTAGATGGAGACCTACAAGATCCACCCGAACTCATAGAACAATTTTATGAAAAATGGCAAGCAGGGTATGATGTCATCTATGGAAAAAGAATCGCAAGAGAAGGAAACCAACAACTCGCTTTTTTTTACAAACTATTCTATAAATTATTCAGAAGCACTTCCTACATCGCCATACCATTAGATGCAGGTGATTTCTCCCTTATGGATAGAAAAGTAGTAAATGAACTCATAAAATTACCTGAAACAGACCAATTTTTAAGAGGACTACGGGCATGGATAGGATTCAAACAAACAGGAGTAGATTATATTCGACCTGAAAGAATGTTCGGAGTAAGCACCAATAACTGGAGAAAAAACATCGCATGGGCAAGAAAAGCTATCTTTTCTTTCAGCTTCGTACCATTAGAAATACTCACTTATTTAGGAACTTTTTTAACATTAGGATCTTTTATATTTCTCATCATTCAAATTATTTTGTATTTTTTTGTCCCGAGCCCTGCACACGGAATCACTACTATTATCTGTTTAATACTTCTTTTCGGTGGATTAAATATGCTTGCAATAGCTATTATTGGAGAATACCAAGCAAAGATATTAGAAGAAACTAAAAAAAGACCAAAATATATAAGAAAAAATATATCTAAAAAAGGTATTGTTTATTAAATAGAAATTTTTAAAAAGTATTCTGAAATGTATTATTCCTTTACTTTCTAAAATAGTTTTTTAAGAAAGCATGTAATATTATGTAATACAATGATTCCACACCCAAATTTACTTTTTATACATTTATAATAAATGAAGGAGCTTTATTCTCCTAAATAGATACAAGAATTCTATAAAACAATCACTAATATAAGAAAAATATTACAATTTAAGATATAATTTCATTAAAAAAATTATAGTTAATAATTATTTGTATAAGAAATATATAATTATGAAAAAAAATAATAATTTTCAAAACATACATAATCTATTATAAAATTTAATAAAAAAATAACAATGAAAAATTTATCACATAGAATATCAATTTATTTACTTGCACTATGCACCTTACTACCAAGCTGTAATCAATCCACCACAGCAGATACTATTATTTATGGAGGAAAGATATACACTGTAAATGCTACTAATGAAATAGTAGAAGCCGTAGCCATAGAAAAAGGAAAAATTATTTTTGTAGGAACATATACAGAAGCAGAAAAATTTAAGACAAAATTCACAAAATTTGTAAATATACAAGGAAATACGATGATACCAGGTCTTATAGAAGGACATGGGCATTTTAGAGGAGTAGCTATGAATCTCTTGCAAATAGACCTTCTAAAAGTAAAAAGTTATAAAGAAATGGTAAGAGAGGTAAAAAAAATTGCAGATACATTACCTCATGGAACTTGGATATTAGGAAGAGGATGGCATCAAGAAAAATGGGATACATTGCCCTCAAAGATAATTCAAGGTTTCCCAACCCACGAACTATTAAGTAAAGAAATACCCAATCATCCCGTGTATTTATCCCATGCAAGCGGGCATGCATGCTTAGTCAATGCAAAAGCGATGGAAATTTGTAACATATATCCTCAAATTCCGAATCCTTATGGAGGTGAAATAATAAAAGACAAACAAGGGATGCCAACAGGTATTTTCAACGAAACAGCAGAAGAACTTATTACTCTATTTATTCCCCGACCAACAAAAGAATATTTAAAAAATGCATTTGTACTCGCCTCTCAACACTGTGCAAAGAATGGAATCACAAGCTTTCAAGATATGGGAACAACTTCCAAAGATATACTTGCTTTTTTAGATTGTATCAAAAAAGGAAAATTAAAGACACGAATATATTCTGTTCTCAGCTGTTCCTATATAGATACTATGACTGTAGATAATTTTTTTACAGAAGGGAAGAAAATCGGATTAGGAGATAATTTGCTTACTATAAGATCTATCAAGCTCTATGCAGACGGAGCATTAGGTTCCAGAGGGGCTTTACTTTTAAAAGAATACACAGATATGCCGGGAGAATTTGGAAAAAACGTCACTTCGTTTCAGGAAATAGAAAAATGGGCTTTGCGTGCATTACAGAAAGGATTTCAGGTGTGTACCCATTGCATAGGAGATAGTGCTAATAGAGAAGTTTTAAACATCTACGAAAAACTTTTTACTAAATATCCTGATAAAGCTATTGACCACAGATGGAGAATAGAACATGCACAACACATAGATCCAAAAGATATACCCCGCTTTGAATCATTAAAAGTAATACCATCTATGCAAGCCATACACATGGCATCTGACAGACCATGGGCAATAGATAGATTAGGTGAAGAAAGAATAAAAACAGGAGCATATCCATGGCAAAAACTTTATTCTACAGGTAGCCGAATCATAAACGGAACAGATGCTCCTGTAGAGCCAATCAATCCAATAGAATGTTTTTATGCATCTGTTACGAGAAAAACACTGAAAAGGACCCCGGAAAATGGATATGAACCCGATCAAAAAATGAACCGAGAACAAGCACTGAGATCTTACACTATAGATGCTGCTTATGGATCTTTTGAAGAAAAAATTAAAGGAAGTATAGAAGCAGGTAAACTTGCTGATTTTACTGTACTAAATAAAGATATAATGACAATTCCTGAAGATGAAATTTTAAATACTCAAGTTGTTATGACTATAGTAGATGGAAGAATTATCTTTGAAAATACTCAAAAGTAATATCTTGTAATTGTAACTTTTTAATTAGTAGCGATCATTTTTTTCTAATTTTAGCTTATAAAATTGATTTGAGAAATAAAAATGATTAGTTCATATAATTTTTAAATAATTTTATAGCAATAGATATGAGAATAATTCCAAATACCTTTCTCATAGCATTAATCCCTTGCTTTCCTAATTTTTTTTCTAAAAAACCTGTTGATTTGAGGGTTATAAATACTATCAACAAATTTATAAAAATACCTATTATAATATTTATTATGTGGTATTCTGCACGAAGAGATAAAAGAGCAGTAATAGTTCCTGCACCACCGATAAGGGGAAAAGCTATAGGAATAATTCCATTTGATACACCGTCTTCTTTACCATCTGAGTGATGTTTAAAAATTTCAATTCCTAAAACCATCTCTATCCCAAATAAAAAAATGAGCAGAGAACCCGCTATAGCAAAAGAACTTTCATCCACCCCAAAAAGTTGGAGAATATTATGTCCTACAAAGAGAAAAGATATCATTATAATTCCCGATGCTATAGTAATTTTCCCTGACTGTATAGATCCGTATTTAGCTCTAAAGCTCACAATAATAGGAATAGAGCCTAATATATCTATCACAGAAAAAAGTACAAGAGTTACCGAGAATATTTCTTTTATATCTATACTAAACATGGGATTGTTTCTTTGTTGTTTTGAATAACACAAACAATATTAGCTATTTTGGAGCATTTGTAATCCATCTCGAAGCATTTGTTGGATATTATTTTTAGAAACATCTACAAATTCACATAGTGCAACGTCTTCTTCTAAAAGCTCATATATTCCTAACTGTTCCATTTGATCATAATCCTCCGCAAGAATGTTTTTGAGTATATAGGTAATATAGATATCCATAGGAAGTACTCGCTCTAAAACACCTGTTTGCACAAAAGCTCTGTGCTCACCTCTTGTGTTGGTATTGAGAACAAATTTATTATTATTATTTCTTAAAAAAGACATAAGTCCGAATGCTTTGTGAAAACTGAGCTTTTCAAGAGTAGGTTTGAGCCATCCGAGAAACTCTGTTTGATTTCCTTCTGGTATAACTGTAATTTGGTGGTCAAAAAAACCAAGATGGCCTGATTTTCCTACGTCTTCTCCTGTGAGAACATTACCACTGATAATGCGAACATTATCGTTTTTAAGATTGTTTTCTATAAACCTTTGAAGACAAGCACCTTGATAGGTTTTATAATACTGTGGGGCTTTAATTTCAGAACCCGTTACAGCAATGGTTCTGGATGCATCATACATACCTTCTAAAAAGAGCTTCCCTATCTGTACTACTCCTACGGGATTAATTGTCCATACGCATTCACCTTTTTTGATAGGACTGATATGATGTATTTGAACACCTACATTCCCTGATGGGTGTGGTCCCATAAATTCATTGAATACGACCCCGTTTGTTTTTGTAAAAACATGGTATTGTTCTGAATGAGCTTGTAAGTTTACATGTATTTTTCCGGTTGGGGAGAGTAGTTTCTTTAAAATATTTACTCCTGCATGAAAATATTCTTCTTCTTTTTTTAAAATAAATCCATAATTAGGTGCTAAAGGACTTGTATCAAAGGTTGATATAAAAATAGATTTTGGAGTTTTCTGAGGATCTGCAATAATTCCATACGGGCGTTGGATTAATTGTAACCAAAGACCACTCTTTGTCATCGTTTCTAAAACTTTTTCTTGAGAGAGAGTTATCAAAGATTGAGGATGAAATTTTTCAAATGGTTCATATTCTATTGTTTTATCTGCCAATATTTTTACTTCTAATAGTTTTCTTTTTTCACCTCTTTTTATCTCTATGACTTCACCACTTACAGGAGCAGTAAAGTTTACCGATGGGTATGTTTTGTCACAAAACAAAGGAGTACCTGATTTTACTTGATCCTTTTCCTGTACAAAAAGTTTTATCTTGGAAACATTTTGAAAATCAGTTGGTTTTATAGAAAATGTTTCAGATTGTCTTATGGGTCCTATTTTTTCTTCCGCTTTTCCTTTCAGATTTATGTTAAATCCTTTCTTGAGTTTAAAAAAATTTTTTTCTGTCATTTTTATTATGAAAAATTATTTGAGTAGATAATTATTATATCTTTTGAAATAGATTTTATTTTCAATAAAATGAAATATTTTTTTTTATTTTCTATTTTTTTTATTTTCTAAATAGAAAAAAGAAAAAAAAATGATCGTTTTTTTTGTTTTTAGTACTAAAAATAGAAAATTTATGTATTTGAAAAAATGAATGTATTTTTCTTCTTTTTAAATATAATGTTCTAATAAAAATAAATACAATATTATGAGGTTTATTAACAATTTAAAATATAGCATAAGATTTTTTTTTGGATTTAGAGAAAATGAAATAAATGGGATTATAATTTTATTTCCATTATTGACGTTTTTACTTGTTTTTTTGCATTATTTTGGAATATTTTTTTATGAATATAAAGATTATTCAAAAGAAAAAGAGATGCTAGATAAATGGGCAAGTGAGATAGTCATAAGCGACGATACTCTTGTAAAGAAAAATGCGTTTAAAACTCAAAAATATATTCATAGAGAAGAGAAGCAGGTTATTCAAAAAAAAGATATAAATACTGCTACAGAAAACGATTTCATTCCACTACCCGGCATTGCAGAAAAACTTTCTACACGAATAGTTCGATATAGAGAAGCATTAGGTGGTTTTTATGATTACAAGCAGTTGTACGAAGTATGGGGACTAAATGAAAAAACTATTGAGGAAATACAAAAATATTTTTTTATATCTCTTGAAAAATGCTGTAAAAAAATAAATATCAATAATATATCTTCTGATGAGTTAAAAAAACACCCTTATTTGAGAGGAAATATAGGTAAGGTTATGGTAACCTATAGAACAGTACATGGAAAATTTAACAGTGCTTCCGATTTACTGCAAATAAAAGAGATTCCTGATTCTGTGTTTGCTAAAATAATGCCTTATATAGAGTTTTAGGTTGTATACATGTTATATTTTGAAAGAATATTTTGTTTTCATTTTATTTTGTTTGTTATCATATAGTGTTCCCCGAACAGCTCGACCCAGCTCCTGCTGTGCATCCATAGCAATGTTGATTCACTTTTATATTTCTATGAGATAAAATGTTTGTATTGAAAAAGGAAATATGTTGGTATTGAGATTCCGTTTCTATTTTCATTTCTAACATCTGATTAAAGTCACAGTCATAGATATAACCATCCCATGAGATAGAGATAGTATTTCTACACATAACATTTTCTGCTGCCAGAGGGTTATAGAGATTGATAAGCTTCTCCATATAGTCATTATAATTGTTTGTTTCTATTAAATAGTGTAAAAACCTACTAATAGGAAGGTTTGTTATGGTATAGAGATTGTGAAAATCTATGTTATGTAGTTGTTTTAGTTTCTGTTTAAATTCTTTTTCTAAGGAGATTTGGTTTGCGGGTAAAAAAGCCCCTGTAGGATTATAAACTAAATGGAGTTTGAGCGGTGAGTTGTCTCTTCCATATCCGACTTCGTTGAGCATTTTGAGGGCTTTTATAGATTTTTCAAATACTCCTTCACCCCTTTGTATATCTGTTTTTTGAGCGGTAAAATAAGGTAAAGAAGAAATAACCTCTACATTATGGTGTTTAAAAAAATCAGGAAGAGTATAGGACTGAGGATTAGAAACAATAATAGTGAGATTACTCCTCACTATTATTGTTTTTCCCAGAGAAGAAACTTGTTCTATAAACCATCTAAAATTTGGATTCATTTCAGGAGCTCCTCCCGTAATATCCACCGTATGTGCTCCCGATAGTTCAATACTTTTCAAACATAATGCCATGGTTTCTTGAGTCATTATTTCTTTTCTATCTGGACCTGCATCTACATGGCAGTGTTTACATACTTGATTACACATTTTACCTATATTGATTTGAAATATTTCTAAGGTTTTCGGTGTAAGTGGAAATAAATTTTGTTTTCGAAGTTTTTCTTCAAACTTTACGGGAGTGTTTTTTTCTAAATAATCTATTTGATTTTGTGAAAACTGAAAGTGGTGTTTTTGAGAATATAAAGATTTACTGTTACCCATTGGTTACATAGATAATTTTTTATACTTATTCATCATCTGAACGCTATGTACCAATGAAGCTCCAGCTTTAATAGCCGCAGCAACATGAACTGCTTCCATAACCTGTTTTTCATCACATCCTTTCTCTAAAGTATCTACTGTATAAGCATCTATGCAATAAGGACATTGTATAGCATGGGCTACTGCTAAAGCGATAAGCGATTTTTCTCTTGCTGTTAATCCCCCTTCTTCAAATACTTTCCCATAATATTCAAAAAATTTTTTTGCCAATTCTGGTTCAAATTCTGATATATTTCCAAATTTTTTTAAATCCTCCGGATTATAGTAACTTTCCATTTATATTTTTATAAGTTAAAAATGTTTTTTTTATTGTATGTATTCTTAATATTAATAAGGTTCTAAAAATTGTTTTGTTTCACATTATTTTTTTAGAACCTTATTGTTTTTTATTATATATAGAGATACACTAAGGCGCCTGCTACATAACCTATAAATGCCCAAATACTTATCTTTTTCAAATACCACATAAAATCTATTTTTGCCATTCCCATTACTGCAACGCCTGCAGCAGAACCTATGATAAGTATACTTCCCCCTGTTCCCGCTGTGTATGCTAAAAATATCCATACATTATCATCTGTAGGATACATACTCAATGGATACATACCCTGACAAGCGGCTACTAAAGGCACATTATCTATAACTGCGGAGAGAATGCCGATAAGAAAAATAACCATATTATTATTTGGAATAGCCTTAGAAAGATATTCACTCGCTTGATTCAGCATTCCCGTAGTTTCTAAACAAGAGATTGCCAATAATATTCCTAAAAAAAACAAAACACTCGGAACATCTGTCTTCTCCAATGCACTTTTGATAGAATAATGTTTGGATATATGTTCTTCTTTTTTATTATGCAAAAGTTCTACTAAAATCCACATACTTGCAACCCCTAAAAGTATTCCCATAAAAGGAGGCATACCCGTCAGTGTTTTGAATATAGGAACAAAAATAAGGGAACCAACTCCTAAAATAAATATCTTATTGGTCTCATGTTTTTCTAATCCAGGTGCCTTTTCTTCTATCTCTGATTTTTCAGTAGCAGATTCAAAGTATCCTTTCATTTTTATGGAAATAAATCCTAATGGCACTACTATAGAAACTAAACTCGGCAGAAAAAGAGATTGCATAATAGCGCCACTACTTACTTGGTTTCCTATCCAAAGCATTGTAGTAGTCACATCTCCAATGGGGGTCCAAGCACCTCCTGCATTTGCGGCTATTACTACCATTCCTCCGTAAAACTTTATATCCTCTCTACTTTTTAATATCTTGCGTAAAAGAGAAATCATTACTATAGCAGTAGTAAGATTATCCAAAACAGCACTCATAAAAAAACAAAGAAAACTGGATATCCATAATAACCGCACCTTGCTTTGTGTGGTAATGAGTCGGGTAATGATTCTAAAACCATGATGGCTATCTATTATCTCTACTATGGTCATTGCTCCCAAAAGAAAAAATAATATCTCTGATATTTTAGAAAAATGATGTGAAAAATGCCCCATACTCTCTTTGATATGACTAGGATTTCCTACAAAAAGAAGTGTCCAACAAACTATCCCTGCTAAAAGTGCAAATGCTGTCTTGCTCATTTTGATAGTTTCTTCAAAAACTATACATATATAGCATAAAACAAATACTAAAACAATCAAACTATTAATAGTAAATATATTCTCCATTCTTATGTTAATGTAATTAAAAAATTATTAAAAAAAAGTAGTAAACTATTTTTGTTGTTTCATATATTCTATAGCTCCTGAATCTCTTTTTTTATTCATAAGTTTTAGAATTATTTTTTTTAAAAAATTGGGTGGCATTTTATATCCTTTTGCATTCGTTTGCCCATTTTTAAATAAATGAAAGACAGAAGCATTAAATAAATGAAAGACAGAAGCATTTTTTCGAAATAAATGTTTTTTTTACTTTTTTCTATTCAAAGATGGATTTACCTTCTTTTTACTATCTGTTTTTTATCAAAATTATCTTTAATCCCTCAAATAAAAAATATTTCACGTTCTATTCAACCATTTTAGTATTTTTTACAGTAATTATAAATAAAATGATCATAACTTTGTCTCTTATAAAAAGTATGTATTTTATACAAAAAATATATATTGTTTATTTTTCAAACGTACAAGAAGCAAATATATCGGATGTATCTGTTTTTTGAGAATATTTGTTTGTTTCTCATAAAACTTAAAAAATTCTCATACATTTTCAAAAAGTTAAAATAAGTATTTAAAAGGTTATTTTGTGTTATTATCTTATTTTGGTGACTCATTTTGTAAAATTTTTTGATATTCTATTTTTTGTTTTAAAAATTCCACAAAAGATAAAAAACAAACTGAAATACATAAAAAAAATAGAAAACTCATTTTTATGTTTTATTGAACATTAGTATGTTCTTTGTTTTTTTTAGTCAGCTTCTGAAAGAAAGAGGTTTTTCTCCTAAATTTAAAATCTTTATTTTAAAGATTAAGATACTTTTTTTTTAACTAAAATATTTATCTTAAATACTAAACCGCTTACTTTACAGGTTAAAACTTTTTTTCTAATTATGTTTTTTTTTACATAGAAGTGACAATAAAAGAACAAGCTTTCAAATGTTGGCTCTATTAATTGGATAGAGTTTTAAAAATTAGTTTTTACAAATCTTTTTCATTACAATTATTTATATAAACATATTAAACAATGAGTACATTGGCAATAATACCTGCTCGGTATGCTTCTACTCGCTTTCCTGGAAAACCCTTGGTTGATATATTTGGAAAAACTATGATTCAAAGGGTTTATGAACAGGTAAAAAAGTCGCATTATGTAGAAGATGTGGTGGTGGCAACAGATGATGAAAGGATTTTTCATCATCTTATGGGCTTGGATTGTAAAGTAATGATGACGGGTGTTCATCATAGAAATGGGACAGAACGTTGTTTAGAGGTTGCTGGTTTGCATTCGGATTTTGATTTTATACTGAATGTGCAGGGGGATGAGCCGTTTATAGATCCTTCGCAGATAGATATTTTAGTTCAGAGTTTGGATATGGAAGCGGAAATAGTAACTTTGGTTAAAAAAATTGAAACACAAGCAGAGTTAGAAAGTCCGAATGTAGTGAAAGTTGTTTTTAATAAACAGGATGAGGCGATGTATTTTAGTAGAAGTATTATTCCTTTTTGTAGGAATGAGGAGCAAAGCAAATGGGTTGGAAAAATTTCTTTTTATAAACACATAGGTATTTATGCGTATAGAATGGATATTTTAAGGAAAATAACCCAATGTGGAGTATCTTTTTTGGAAAAGGCAGAATCTTTGGAGCAATTACGTTGGATAGAGAATGGTTTTAGAATCCGTACTATTGAAACAGACAGAGAAACTATTGGTATTGACACGCCTGAAGATTTGGAAAGGGCAAGGAATATTTACCATAAAACAATGTAATAATATCAGAAGCTTATTATGAAAAAAAATATTAAAAAAGTAGTGAATGCTTGGTGTATGTATGATTGGGCTAACTCTGCGTATAGTTTAACTATTGCGGTGGCTGTTTTTCCTGTGTATTATCGTTCTTCTACATCTCATTTTTTTCCTACGGAGATGGTTCCATTTTTTGGCATATTTATAAATAATACTGTGTTATACTCTTATTCTTTATCTTTTTCTTTTTTCATAATTACCCTTCTTTCTCCAATACTTTCGGGTATTTCGGATTCGGGAAACAAGAGAAAGTTTTTTTTAAAGAGTTTTGCACTTATGGGGTCTGGTTCTTGTATGATGCTTTATTTTTTTGATGGGCATAATGTAGAGTTTGGGATACTATTTTCTTCTTTGGCATGTATAGGATATGCGGGGAGTTTGGTATTTTATAATTCGTATCTTCCCGAAATAGTTTCTGCTGATAAAATAGATGCAACGAGTGCGAGAGGATATTCTCTTGGTTATTTAGGGAGTACCTTGTTGTTATTATGTAATTTAGTGATGATTTTATATTCGGGGTTATTTGGTTTTTCTGACTCGGGTATGGGATCAAGGGTATCTTTTATTTCAGTAGGTATATGGTGGATTGGATTTTCGTTTATAGCATTTTATTTTTTGCCGGACAATGGGGTAGGTAATACAAGATGGAGCTTTTCTTTATTGAGAAGTGGATATAGTGAGATTAAAAAAGTATATTTGTCTTTACAAAAACAAGCGGGTATTCGTTATTTTTTGATAGCTTTTTTTTTCTACAATGCGGGGGCTCAGACAACGATGTATTTGGCATCTCTCTTTGGGAGTAAGGAGATGGGACTTTCATCTGATAAGTTGATTTTGATAATAATTATTATACAGATAGTGGCTATCGTGGGGGCTTATTTTTTTGCTTTGGTTTCAAAAAAAAGGGGGGCTCGGTATTCTCTTATGTTTCTTATAGTATGTTGGATACTTTGCTGTTGTAGTGCGTATTTTGTGCAGGATTTTCTGCAGTTTTTTTTGCTTGCAATTGGAGTAGGATGGGTAATGGGGGGTATTCAGTCGCAATCTCGTGCTTCTTATTCTCAATTAATTCCTGTTGGCTCTCTCAATAATACTTCTTATTTTAGTTTTTATGATGTTGTGGATAAGAGTTCTACTATTGCAGGGACTTTTTTGTATGGTCTTATAGATCATCTTACGGGGAGTATGCGTATGAGTGCTGTTGCTCTTTGTTTTTTATTTATAGTCAGTATTTTTTATATGAGAAGGGTAAAGTGGGGGGAGGGTAGTATTTAACTTTATGGGGTGTTATTTTTGGGAGTGTTCCAAAGTGTTTCTGTAAGGGAGAGTTCTTTACAGATAGTACGTGAGAGGACAAAGAGGTAGTCAGATAATCTATTTAGGTATTGGAGTATAAGAGGATTTATAGTTTCTACTTCTTGGAGTCGGACGACGTATCTTTCTGTTCTTCTGCATACGGTTCGGGCTATGTGTGTAAAAGATATTGCCATATTTCCGCCGGGGATAATGAAGTTTTTTAGAGGGGGTAAGAAAGTTTCTAAGGTATCTATTTCTTTTTCTAAGGATGTTATATATTCTTGTTTTATTTCGGGTATTGTATATTTTTGTGTTCTTTGAGCAAGTGTGGATCCTATTATAAAGAGAGTATTTTGAATTTCCATCAGAAATTCTACTCTCTTTTTGTTTATTTCTTGGTCTCTCAGCATTCCGATGTAAGAGTTTAATTCGTCTACATTTCCATAGGCTTCTATTCTTATGTCTGTTTTAGAAACTCTTGTTCCTTCTAGTAGGGATGTTTTTCCTGTATCTCCTGTTTTGGTGTATATTTTCATAGAAAGTAATGTAGGGGTAATAATGTATTATTTGGTATGATTAATGATGATTTGTTCTGTATGTATAATTGTATTCAGATGGTATATATTGAGTATATATGTTCCGTTAGGGGTGTTTGTTATGTTTATTTTAGAGGGGTTTTTAGAATTGGTGTATGTTCCTTGGAGTATACTTTGTCCGGTGATACTTTCTAATGTCCATTTTATTTCTTTTGGGGAGTTATTTTTTATATCTATGGTAAGTTCTGTGTTAGCAGGGTTTGGATAGATATTTATATTTTTTTGATTTTTTTTTTGTATTTGTGCGAGTATGGGTATGGGTATAGGAGATTTTGGGGTGTTTATTATGTCTGCATTATAGATTTCTTTGGTTTTTATGTTTTGGATAAATGCGACTATTTGTAAGTTTTCTGGTTGTGTTATTAAAAAAGGGTCTATTTTCCATCCTTGTTTATAGACAGATTGTGCTTTGTTGATAGTTATACCTAATGCATTTGGTATTATTTTTCTTACTACATTTTTATAACGGATGCCGTTGATAGTTGTTTCAGATTGAATTGCAAGAATGTAGATTCGGGTATCAGAGATTGGGATAAGAGAATTATGAGATTGTATTGTGATAGATAGTTTTAAGGAATCATTGGAAGAAGTAGTTAGGTTATTTAAAGATATAGAAAAGTGTGGTGTGGTGAGTTGGGTTTTTTGTATATCTATTTCAGACCATGGGATATTACCGCTGGCTTTTGGGGTATAAGATGTAGAATCTAAGGATCCGTTAATGATAGAAGTAGGTACTTTTACTACTCCGTAAAAGTTTATTCTAGCTCCTGGGTCTGTTATATTTGTTGCGAAAAGGGGATCTATACGAGTACTCGTGTCTTGTTTAACATCTGTATGGTATGCAACTTCTATTATATCTTGGTTGTTTAGGATAGGGTTTGATAAGATATGAGTTATGGTGTCATCTATTGATTTATTATTTTGAAAATAGGTAAATTTTTCCAATATACTCATTCCTTTTCTTTCTCCTAGGAAGAAGTCATCAAAACCAAATCCTGGGTATGCAGAATTTTTTTCGTTTGCATCAGAGGCGATGGCAAATCTAAATCTTACAGAATTTCTTTTATCTATCGGTATTTCATCTAATTTGTGTGCGGCATACATCCATTCTTTAGAATTTTTGTTATTATCATTTGTCCATCCTATTGTGTTAAAGGTATTACCAATGGTAGCATTTATTTCACCTGGATTATTGGTAACGGTTTTACTGTTATACCAGTTAATTCCTGATTTATATGTTCCTACATTATACCAGTTTTTTCCGTTGTTTGTTGAGTATTGAAAAACAACTCCTTCGGTATTTGCTTGAAAATTTTGGTAGTACATAAAAGATACCATGGGTCTGTTGATTTGGGAAATATTGAATGCGGGTGAGAATACCCATGAGTTTTCATTTGTGTAATAAGTATTTTCAATAGGATCGCCTGCTCCGCTTGATGATGTATATTTTGCGTTTGTAGTTACAAATCCTTTTGTGTTGTTATTGGTATTAGAAATAGTTCCTATTTTCCATGAATTTTCTCTTATTGTTTTTTTATAGTTATCGTCGTTTGGGTCTACAATAAATTTATAATTAGAAAGAGGGTCGTTTGTTCTTGTTATACCGAATAATATAGTTTTATCTACAAGCCATAAAGTTTTTTGTGTGTCAAAGTTTTCTGTATAGGGTATGGCAGGTGTAACGGTAACGACTGAAAGTACGGGTATTGTGATAGTGCCTGTGCTGCTACAATTACCTATAGATACCATTGTTAGGGTTATGATTTGTTTGGAAGTATCCTTAACAGTGTATTCTATATCAGTAGCAATATTACTATTAAAAATTTTTCTTTTTATTATATTTTTATTTTGAATTTTTAGAAGGATGCTGTCTATTTCTGTAGTTCCGATACCGAATTCTCCACTTGATCCTTGTGGTATTTTTATGGTTACTTCTCCGTTTTTGGTAGGCTGTTGGAGGATAGTAAATTTGGGAGTTGGGGATTTGGATGTAGAAAAAGATATATTTTCTGGATTATTAAGTTCTCTATTTGCATATTCTATGGTTCTGCAACCGGTTGCAGTTACTATTTTATACTCTGCTGTATATCTTGCTACATCTTTGTAATATACAGGTTCGAGGTAAAATGCGTTTGGATCTGTTATTATTTTTTTAGCAGTATCAATTTGAAAATTTTTGTATTTTCTTACTATTCTTTGGTTATCAGCAGATGTAGTAGTTTTTCCGTCATGAAATTGAGCACTGTCTATTCCTATATCATTGAATTCAGTACGGTTCTCGAAATCCATTTTAAAGTTTATTTTTGTTTGCGTGGCATTGATACTATCAAAACAAAATTGACCAAGAGGGATAGGGGTAGGTGGGGTAGTACGGTTATTGAGATATTTATAAGCGGTTAGTTTTATTTTAGGTCTTGGGGGGATACTTATCAGAATACTTTTCTTTACTGTGCATGAGAATCGTTCTAATTTATAAGTAATAGTATCATACGTGGTACCTGTAAATTCATTTGTTTTTATTTTATTTGCTTTGTATTCTCGATTTCCTCCCGTTACTATAAATCCGATATCTCCTTGAGATGAGGTGAATCCTGATTGGGATAGTTTTGTTTTCACTTCATCTCCTGCTGAATAATAAGGATAATAAGCATTAAAACTATATTCATTTTCGGGACAGATTTGTAGATTTTTTTCTACTATAGTTTCACTACTATCTGTTACATTTCTATATTTTATTTTAAGAGAGTCGGGTTCGTATATGGTAAATGAGGCAGTATCACTGAGACAACCTGGAAATCCTTTGTGTATTTTACTCATTGTGTATATTTTATAGATGCCACTTTTAGATGCTTGAAAAGAATCTTCTGGCATCATTATATTACTATTGAGCAGAGAATCTCTCCTATTGTAAATAATATGGAGTTTTGAATTGTATATATTGTTACTTGTTGGGAGATTTTGTATTACTATGCTTTTGTTATTGATATAACAGCTTCCGTATTCTTTTTCATCAAGTATAGGAGTGATAGGTTTTGCGAATCGGTTTATTATTACGGAATAGGGAGAGCTTTTACAAGATTTAGAACCTATTCTTATAGTTTGTTCTACTCTGAGAGAATTATATATTTGGTCTGAACTGGTGGTATTAAAAGGTATTTTAGATTTTAGAGTATCAGAAATAATGGAATCTTGCTCATACACATTTGCATCCCAATACCATTTTATTTGAGAATTTGGGACTCTGTTTTCTTGTATGGTAATAGTTTTTAAGGTATCTGAAGCACAGTACGAGAAAGTATCTACGGATAGCTGTGGAGGATTTCCTAGTAGTATAATGGTAATTTTAGTTGAATCACTTTCTGTACCTGGGTATTGATTAGGTATCACTGTATTTTTTTGTGTTACTAGATACTCCAGAGTATCGTTTTGAAAATTTCGGGTAATATTATTTATACCTAAATCTTGATTTGTTACAGTACTCCCGTTTGCCACGCTATTTGTTTTAGATGCTGATTTATTTATTACCCTTGTTTCTATAGTTTTTTTATTATTTATTTTTATTTTTTGATACCAATTGAAATATCTATTTTTAGTATTAAAGAGTGAGGTATCTCCACCAACTGTAAATGAAAGATGGGGTATGGTATCTTTACAATATGTGAGGGTTACATTTTTTGCTGTGTTATCAGAATTTATTTGAGGGATATTGTCTATGAGTAAATATGGGCGAGATGCTCTTCTAAAAACATCTATCTGTGCAGAAGATTTGAAGGATTCGCATCCATTGAATAGTGGTTCTCTAAATTGAATTTTTGATAGGTATATGTGAGTTGTTCCCGGACCTTTTAGTTTGATAGAATCTGTTATTATGGAAAAATTATTTGATATAGAGTTCTTCATAGTATCTTTGTACCATTTATAAAAAGTGGGAAGGCTATCTGCGACAGAATAAATTCTGTCGTATTTTCTTTCATCGGCATAGAGTACTTTTAGTTGGGTTGAATCTGTATAGTACTGATATGAATTTTCAATACCTGGTTTGCTTGGTCTTTTCCATACTCTATAAGTAAAGGTATCTGTATTAACACAATTATTTTTTGTAATAGCAGGTTTAGGGAGAGAAGTATATATAATACTGAAGGTATCACTATTGTTAATAATACTATAGGTGGTATTATTTTGTCTTGGATTTAAGAAACTAAGAGAATCTTTGTAGAGAATATCATTCCATCCATTTGTGCCTTGTTTTTGTAAAGTATATTGCTTATGAATACTATTTTGTGATATTCCGTTAAGAGAATATGTAATATTTGTTCTCTGGTCATAGATACAATTATCTTGAAGGATACCGGTTACTCTGATGGTAGGTAGTTCGTGTATTCTATATTCATCTGATGTTATTTGTATAGTATCGGTTTTTGTACCATTTTTTTGTATTCTAAAAAACTTAAAGAGGACATCAGTGTCGTTTTGGTAATATTTTTTTAGATTTTTAGGAGAAAATTTATACTTTCCTTGTGAGGTAATAAATGCAAGTATGGTATCGGATCCATGTATATTATTTATTTTTGCGTTTCCAATGGTAAATATTCTTAGAAAAGTATCTGTAAGAGAACCTTTAGGTATATATTTACTTTTTATAGGGAGTATATAGGAGTCATTACGGAAGCAAAAAGTATCTTTTTTAGAAAAAGATTGGACAGTATCTCTTATACGTATATGAAAGGTATCGTAAATAAAAGATACTGGAGTTAGCGTTCCTAGTTTTTGTTGTGTTAATTGGTATTGAATAGGTATAGTCCGGGGTGTTTGAGTAATCTTGGGAATATTCAGAGTGAGTGTAGTATCACCGTTCCTTTCAATATCCGGATTATTACCTGCAGGGTGCACAAATGTTCCATTATAAGTAGATGGTTTTTTGATAGTAACATGTACAGTTTTTTGTTCATTCTTTTGGAAGTCTCTTCGTTCAGGATCTAATTGTATTCCCATGTAAGAAATGGACACTTCCTTGGGGGTTCCTTCGTTTTTATTCCTTTCAAGGAGTACTTCAAAAGTATGTATTCCTATACTATCATCAGTAAGATTGAAAAAATTCAAGAATGATAACGTATCAAATAATGATGGGGTACGGGATATAGAATCGCGAGAAATTATTTTTTTTTCTGTAAAAGTACCATTCTTCTGTAATTTACGAATAACGATATTATCACTGTTGGATCTTCTGTTGCTGGTGAGTATAAAAGCGTAGTTTTCTCTATAAAAAATGGAATCCTTTTCTCTACCAGCACTCTTTCTTTGTAAGTACCCTACTTTTAAATCTCCTGGGTCAGCTCCACTATAAACACTATCGGTAGAGGAACGAGTATTTTCCAAAATATCAAATTGGGTGATGCTATCTACTTTCAGTATTGCAAAGGTTCTATTGTCTTCTTCATTTGCAAGGTACATATAACCTGTGCCTCCTATCCTTTTCATAAGAGTATCAGTATCTACAATATTAAATCTGTTGTTATTCGCTATTTTTATTTTTTGGATACGAATGGTATCTATAGAAGAAGAACCTGTGGTAGTATAGAGAATTCGTAATACAGTTCCATTTTGTTCATAAGCAAGAGATATTTGAGATATATCCGTAGAAGCCCTACCTTTTGTCGCCAAAGTAGACATACTAGTTGTATTATATACAAAACCGCTTGGTAATCCTAATCGAAGTGTGAGATCATTTCCTGTTCTAAAGTCATTAGGTATGCGTTCTGATATAAGTATATCAAAAGAGTCATATCTTATAGTGCCGTTAAATGGTTGAACAGCTTTTAAAGGATATGGTTCTGTTACAATAGAAGTGCTGCCTGTTTTTATTCTAAGAGAGTTGGTTACACTACCGGTATTTTTCAAAACATCTACGGGTTGAAAATAAAAATCATATTCTCCCCCCGCTTCCTTTTCAAGAGTTCTAGTGGCAGTACCACTTAGTCCTATTGCAATGGAGTCCTTCATTACACCAGAATTATATATATTATTTACTGGGCTGTATGATGGATCACTCGTATAATAGATTGTCCCATGTTCACTCTGTTGAAAAGAGAAAGTAATGCTTTTTCCAATAACAGAATGAGCAACTGCCATAGTAGGATTTGTTTTATCTATTCTATACCATTCATTGGTAGTAATGCCATTTGCAGTAAAAATATTTCCTGCACTATCCGTAATATTAGGAGTAGTAATAAATCTAAGTTCTACTTTTCCACTTGTGTTAATAGAGCTTATGGTGAGTTTCCATCTTGTTTTATTATTCGGGGTTACTTCTGTAATACTACCAACAGCCCCTACTGATGGAGTATTAAAATTCGTTGTTCCAACCCCTATAACATGCTCGTTATACTGTATATAAAACTCTACGGTGCTGTTATTGGTGATAGAGTCCGTGCTTACTTTGGTTATGGAAACCGTAGGAATAGTTTTATCTATAATAGTAGAAGAAGTGGTTACATTGAGAGTTCCAATATTTCTTGCTCTGTCTTGAAAAGCTATATTATAAGAAATAGCACCATCAATATCCAAACTATTCACTTGATATATTGCTGTCCAAAGTAAATCGGAACCATTTCTTCTTACAATTACCGGATTGTTTACTAAAGCCCCCCCACTTCTCAATAATACAGTAGGAGAGGTGATTAACCCTTCTGAAAAAAATATTTCTAAATAGACAGAATCATATAGTTTTGCTCTTTTACCGGAAGTGCTGTTATTGGTAGTAAGCACATGTGATACTACGGTAGGGAGAGTATTATCTATTGTAAAAATAGCATCTCCCGTAGGATTAGTATTTCCATTTCCTGCGGTATCAGATGCAATAATACTGACACTTGCTGTTCCATTTGAATTAGGAACTACCCAACTATAAGTAAATATTTTTGGGTTCACAGTGGGTAGAAGAGTTGTAATGGCAACTGTGGATGCGCCCGAAACGCTTATTTTAGGGTTCTTTTTCAAAAGAGTATTTTCCGTAAAAGTAGCGGTTATAAGAATGGTATCTCTATATTTTACTGTATTTTTTGGAGCAGAAAGACGAACAGTAGGGGCATCTTTATCTATTCTATACCATTCATTGGTAGTAATACTGCTCGTAGTAAAATTATTTCCTGCACTATCAGTAATATTTTGAGTGGCATTAAATCTTACTTCTACTTTTCCGCTCGTATTAATAGATCCTATGGTGAGTTTCCATCTTGTTTTATTATTTGGGTTTACTTCTGTAATACTACCAACAGCCCCTACTGATGGGGTATTAAAATTAGTTGTTCCAACACCTATAACATACTCGTTATACTGTATGTAAAACTCTACGTTGCTGTTATTGGTGATAGAGTCGGTGCTTACTTTGGTTATAGAAACTGTAGGAATAGTTTTATCTATAATAGTAGAAGAAGTGGTTACATTGAGAGTTCCTATATTCCCTACTCTGTCTTGAAAACTTATATTATAAGAAATAGCACCATCAATATCCAAACTATTCACTTGATATATTGCTGTCCAAAGTAAATCGGAACCATTTCTTCTTACAATTACCGGATTGTTTACTAAAGCCCCCCCACTTCTCAATAATACAGTAGGAGAGGTGATTAACCCTTCTGAAAAAAATATTTCTAAATAGACAGAATCATATAGTTTTGCTCTTTTACCGGAAGTGCTGTTATTGGTAGTAAGCACATGTGATACTACGGTAGGGAGAGTATTATCTATTGTAAAAATAGCATCTCCCGTAGGATTAGTATTTCCATTTCCTGCGGTATCAGATGCAATAATACTGACACTTGCTGTTCCATTTGAATTAGGAACTACCCAACTATAAGTAAATATTTTTGGGTTCACAGTGGGTAGAAGAGTTGTAATGGCAACTGTGGATGCGCCCGAAACGCTTATTTTAGGGTTCTTTTTCAAAAGAGTATTTTCCGTAAAAGTAGCGGTTATAAGAATGGTATCTCTATATTTTACTGTATTTTTTGGAGATGAAAGACGAACAGTAGGAGCATCTTTATCTATTCTATACCATTCATTGGTAATAATACTATTAGCAGTAAAAATATTTCCCGCACTATCGGTAATACTTTGAGGTGCATTAAATCTTACTTCTACTTTTCCACTGGTACCAATAGATCCTACTGCAAGTGTCCATTGTGTTTTACTCGATCCTACTTCCGTAATACTATTAATAGTACCTAATGCCACAGTAAATCGATTTGTTTGAATCCCTATAACCGATTCACTATATGATATAGAAAATAATACATTGCTTGCATTGGTAATAGAATCAACACCTAATCTTGTTATAGAAACTGCGGGAGCTGTTTTATCTACATGAACAGAAGAGATTTCATTACGAGTTACCATGTTTCCTGCTAAGTCTTGAAAACTAATACTATAAAAAACAACACCATCGGCATCTAAATTATTCACCCTATACGTTGCTGTCCAAACAGAACCAGTTCCTACTACATTTATAATATTATTAACCAAAGCTCCCCCACTTCTGAATAATACAGAAGGAGCAGAGGCTAAATTCTCTGAAAAAACCATTTGCAAAACTACATTATCATCTGATGTTGCTCTTTTATCTGAAGTAGTATTATTGGTCCTAAGAGTATGTACTACGGTAGGAGGAGTGTTATCTATGACAAAGATGGTGGATCCCGTAGCAACGGTATTTGCATTCCCTGTTGTATCTGATGCGGTAATACTGACCATTGCTGTTCCATTTGTATTAGGAACTATCCAATTATATGTAAATATATTGGGATTGGCAGTGGGTAGAAGAGTTGTAAGTGGAATTGTTGCTGCCCCTGAGATACTTATGCTCGGATTCTTTTTCAAAAGAGTATTTTCTGTAAAAGTAGCAGTTATAGGGATCACATCTCCATTTCGAACTATAGTTTTTGGTGCAGAGAGAATGACCGAAGGAGGATTGCTATCTATTATATACCCCTCTCTATAAGTAGACGAACGAAAACCCATAAAAGAACCCGTATTTGTTCCTGTTCCAGTAATAATCTCAGGTTTATTTAAAGATAAAGATACAAAACCATCCGATACACCCGCAGTAAATTCTACAAAATACAGAGTGCTATCTTTAGTTGGAGATACAGAAGCCTCACCCGATGCCAATGAAATATGCAAACCCATAGCATTCTGTCGTACTATTTCAAAAGCATTTGAATTATCCGTTATTTGTACTATATTACTGAACTTTATTCTGAATCTTATACTACTACTATTCACATATAATGCCTTGGGAGTTTCTCTGATAACACTATCTATATAGAAAGGAGTCTGTGCTGACACCATATTATAATATAAAGAACATAACAACATCATACCCCCATGAATAACAATTCTTTTACACCTTTTCATTTTTGCTATTTAATAAATGATTGATAATTTTTTAATTTCTAACTTATAACTTACCCTAATATACAAAAAGAGTTATATTTTTTTATTTGAAGAGACCTATTGCATAATGAGTCATTATAGAAAGCAACTCTGATGTTTCATACCAAACCATGTCGCTTTCTTCTATTTCTCTATTCTTAGATAATACTCTGAATATTTTTATACACTGCTCCATATTAAACTAGGAAAGATTTATAATAAATAATAAATGTTTTATATATTTTACACAATAATACATTATTTTTATAAATCAATAAGAGATTGAAATAATTATTATTTAATATCTTATAAATTCTTTGAATCTTGGATATAATAATTATCAATTACGCAAGAGGGCATTCAAGTATTTTATTACATGTATGGGGAATGGTAATGTGCTTTCTTTGCTTCTTGAAGTATTTTTTGTTTCATTTCTAGGGATTTCAACCTCACCAATAAACAGTGTATATAAACTACATGGTTGCTCAAATTCCTGTCACATACATTATATTATAGAGTAAATAAAAATATTTTTTATCTATTACATACAAAAATACAGTATATTGATCTACTCGTAATAAATTGAATCCTTTTACTAATCAATGTTTTATGGTTTTCTTGTAGATACTGTGTAGTACCCACAAAAAAGAGAGCTCCTTTTACAGATGACTCTCCTTTTTTTATTTTATAATACCCTCTCTAAAAACTACATATCACTGAACCGACTGTATCTGATGGAGTAAAAGTATATGTAATTTCTCCATACACTCTGTTTCCACTAACACTATCTATTTTATAGTCAGTATATCGTGTATAGGTATATCTTCTATAATCATAGACACCCGTTCCCGTTAAGTAATTCATATATACCGCCCCCCCACATTCTTCGTCTATTTCTTTTAGCTCATTAACTATATAAGTCGTGCCTTTAAGAATGCCTTTATTGTTAATACATCTGTTATTGCTTGTTTTTATGAATACGTTATTTGCATTCGGATATGCATTCGGATACCAAGATTCTTGAACGTCTGTATTACCATACAAACGAATTTTGGCACTTTCCCCATTCTTTAAAGATATATATCGAGGGATATTATAAAAGGGTATAGTATCACTGGGTTTATATAATTTTATATCTGTGCCTGTATTATTAATGTAAAATATATAATAACTCCTTGATGGATTGCAGGGATCTGGATCTGTTATATAAGTACAAGAATATAAAAATAATACTATACAGACAAAAATATAAGGGTAATTTTTTTTTAATAGAAACATAATTGTAAATTTATAAGTGTGAATTAAATATAAAATATAAAAAAGTGCCTCAATTTTTTTGAGGCACTTGTGTTCGTAAATAAATTACTATAAAAAAACTAATACATTCTCCAAGAGGCAAATAATGAAGAGATTGCGGATGCCTTACTGGGATACATCCTCATCAGTTCATCCTTCCATGCATTCCATGTTTTTGGTCCCGTGGTATTTCTCATGGCTGTTTCTATACTCAGAATAGTTATATGATCAACATCATTGCCAAATAGATTCAAACCATTTTCAACATTATCTCCCGTATTAGAAACACGTCCATATACTTCTAATAGTGGTAGTGTTAGAGATACACAGCTTGACATAGAGTAATTTTCTAAAGGGCCATCTAATAAATCCCATACTACACCATTATAATCATTAGATGCATCGATTCGCCAGAGTCCAGATGAATAACAAGTATATCCTCTTTTATATCTGGTAAGATAAGTTTGAACACCATTTGCCCAGCTCTCTCTTCGAGTGCTATTTGTTAAAAATTCAAATTGTGAATGAGCACTGTGGGCTAATTCGTGTATGGTAACTCCAAATACTTTTCTATAATCGAGGTTATATCTAATACGTGCCTGCCTATAAAAACCACCAATCTCAAAATAATCTCCATTATTAGGAGCTGCTTCTTGAGTCAATTGGATATCTAATTGGTCACAAAGCGAACAATTTTGAGCGGGTCTTTCTAATCCATAAATATCTTTATAATAATAGAGATAACCCGCAGAAAACATTTCTGCATATTTCCACTGGTCTATATCATAAAGATCATTAAGATAAAGATTCCAATTACCTCTTTGGTCTGGTCCCCAATAATGTGCCCCATCTCCATTAGGTGCTTCTACAGCAAAATGATACCTTTCCCAATCAATATAATATCGAACGTTAAAGAGAAAAGTACCATCGCATGAATAATTACCATTAATATCAGTAGTGCCTCTACTATAATCATACCAATAACCAGCTCTTACTACTACTCCTTCTATTCCTATTAGATTACCCAGTGCATTATACATTTTAATAATTCCTGCGGGTCTATATCGGCTCCAGTTAGTGCGTTGATTTGCTTGAGCTTCGTTTTCAGTAATATTCTTGGTTAAGAGCATAGATTCTTTCACTAAATCATCTATAAAAGAATCATCTCCATTGTTTCTGCTATTTTGAGAACCTAATGTTCCATCTTCTTTGGGCAGATACAGTTCTTCTAATATCTCGTATGGAATATTGGGTGGAAACTGATAATCTATTCTCACAGCAGTATACTGATATGTTGGTTGATTTTCAGAAACGGCAGGATCTCTATACATACCTTCTCCTGTTATTTCATATTCCACTGGAACGGGAAATAAAAATTTGATATTTATCGTATCATTTTTTAACTTCTCATATTCCTCATCGGTATTTGGCTTAAACTTTACATAATAGTGAGTAGCCCTTATTGTGGAAGCAGTTCGGGATAGCGCTCCATTTGCTCTTTGAGCTAAGCTTTCATACGCCTTCTGCATATTCACAACGGTGAAGGGGTTTTCTTTCTTTTTTCCTAACCTTACTCCGTTGCTACTATTGCTACTATTATTATCAGCACCATTTTGTATATTTTGATCCACAGAATTTACTACTTCATGAAATCCATCATCACACCCCTCCTCTCCAAATAGAAAGGGAGTACATACTACTATTGCTACGAATAGTATTCCTAATAATATGTTTTTCTTTTTTTTAACTAAATGTTTCATTTTG
>JASGCU010000024.1:25465-26904 GCA_030053935.1 Chitinophagaceae bacterium | reverse complement strand
TTTAGATCCCATCCCTTTATTTATGTGTTATTGCAGCATGTATGTTTTTTGTATGGGTTATCTGATTTCATTGTCATATTCTAAAGCATCTTTAAAATCCTCGTACTGCCAACGGAGAGCCATTCCCTCTCCATTACTTTTTTTCTGTATAAGATTATATACTACTGTTTCGCTTTGCATATCTGCAAATTCTTTGGTAGCCAGCACCTCTTGAAGGTACTGTATGGTTTCTTTGCTGTGGGTAGTGATAAAGAACTGCACCTTCATGTTTTTTGCAAAAAAGAGAATATTTTTCCAGAGCAGCTTATGTGCAGAGTAGTGCATTCCGCTTTCTATCTCATCTATCAAAATGATATTATTATTTTGAGACGAAACAAAATCTATGAGCAGGTTCAGGAAATGCTTCACCCCATCTCCCAAGAGCTGTATTGGTATTTTTTCTGTATAATCTTTGTGTTTCACATATAACCCATCTGTGAGAAGAACCAAATTCTGAATCTGTGGATAAAATTCTTTCAGCTTTTCTACCACTGTATGTTCTTGGGATTCTTTCATTATATCGGAGTACTTCTCATCCATCTCTTTTTCTGAATATGTTCTGTAAGAGTTATACGATGCAGAGAAACGCTCTTCATAGACATTCTCTGTTTCTGAAAAAGATACCTTATTATCTTTCCAAGCATGTTTACACGAATAGTTGTTCTCCGCAGTGCCTTTTTTTATGCTCAGGTGTATATCTATACCCTGCAACTCTCCTTTTTTTTTAGAAGATATTCTCTCTTCTGCATACAGGGGAGAGAGTTCTACTTCCCTCATGGTTTCGTCTCTAAATTGTAAAACCATTTTGGGTTTGATAGTAGTATCCATATTATGAAAAAAATACTTATACTCATCTGCCGACTGTATTTTCATATTTCTCAATAGATACATTTTTGGAATGAGATCTGCATCGGAGACCAGAGCAGAAAAGTAGAGACCCTCTAACAAGGTGCTTTTGCCACAGTTATTTTCCCCTATTAGGAGGTTTACCTGCTTCAGCTCCTGTATATCCATATTCTTAAAATATTTGAAATGGGAGAGAGAAATTGCTTTGACAAACACAGCGCTTCCCTCCTCTTCCTCCTCTCCAAAGGTATAGATCATGTCTTCCAATTTTTGCTTCTCTTTTTTTTGCATTTGGACTTTGCCTAAGCATTCTCTGTAAAATTCTTCCATCCGAAAGTAGAGAGGTAAGGTTGCTTTCGTATCGGGATGTGTATCGTAGAGATTTTCGGGCAGATTCCAAATGGTCTTTGCTGCCTGAAAGAGCGTATGAGCATACTCCCACTGCTCTTTCCATGTATCAAAGAACCGAAAAGCAGCGTATTCTTGAAGTTTTTTCCATACAGGATTTTCCTTATTTGTTGCATGGAGGGTTTGCATACTCTTCTTTATAAAAT
>JASGCU010000024.1:7027-25365 GCA_030053935.1 Chitinophagaceae bacterium | reverse complement strand
GTAAAAGAGTTTATAATCTTTTTTGGGGTTTGGCTTTCTCTTACTTATCCATTTCCATATTTGGCGGGTTTGAGAATCGGGAGCGAGGATGAGTGTTTTCATTTTTGTCACAAAGGCATTGAAGAAGATGGGGGTTTTATTTTCACTCATTATCTGTACTGTGTAGGTGAATACATTTCTCCAGCGGGTATCTGTTATGTTTTCGAGGATTGTTTCTCTGAGTGGTGTGTCTGCGAGTCCGTTCAGGTATTTGGCTACTGCATATTCTTGCAGAGTAAGGTGGGAGAAGCCAAATTCGTCTTTCAGTTTTTCTGCTATTATTCCGTGTTGCTCTGCCATCATTTGGAAAACTTTGTTCGCATCAAAATCCTTTGCTTTCTTATCTTCAGGGAGAGTGCCATAAAATTCTTGTATGGTCTCTATCACTGTTTCCTTGCTAAACCGTTGGTTTTTACTGTTAAAGGTATTATAAGCGAGCTGGTAGTAGAGTTTTTCTCTATTGGTAGGGGTGAAGCTCGTATAAAAATCATCTCTTTTTCTATTATTCTGGGCATCTATCTTTACGAGCAATCCCTGAAATGCCTTATCGTAGAGTTCGGAGCGGTCAGCGGGAACACTACCCACATTCTCGTAGTAGAGACAAAACATGCTGAGGAACACGGGTAGAGATACGAGCTCTCTTATATCTGTATGCTCTTTCTGTTGTATCTTTTGTAGTATATCTTGTGCGGTTGGCACTTTATCATGGAACCATTGGCTTATAAATGTTTGTATCTGCTCCTCATTAAAGGGAGATATATGTATGTATTCAAAGGCGGTAAAGGAATATTCTGTGGCATAATTACGGCAGGTGAGGAAGAATCGGTTTGTATGGTATTTTTTTTGAAATTCCACTATACTGTTGATAACCCTTTCTCGTTGGTTGTTTTCTGTGCGTATTTCATCTAATCCGTCTAAGAATAATATGGCATTGCCTTCTTGCAGGAGAATTTTTTCTACAAAGGTATCAGCATTTGGTATTCCCTGTGGCTTAAAGAGTTCTTCTGCTATGTATGTTTGGAGGTCTTTTTGACTATCTGCCCATGCCCTAAGTTCCAAAAAGATGGGGGTCTTGGTAAATCCCTGTTCTTTTTTTGCTGCTGCTGTAGCCATCCATTTCAAAAAGGTGGTCTTGCCCGCTCCTGGACCCCCCATGATAAAAAAATTTTTATTTTGATTTTTCTCATTTTGGATATAATCAATTCCCTTTATAGATTCTTGTGGATTACCTTCAGGAATGCTATTCGGGTCTTGAAACCGAAACCTATCCTTGTCTTGAATAACATGTATATGGGTAAATATACTACCCAATTCAGATGCTTGATTTGCTCCGAGGACATACAGCATTTTACACTGCTGTATTACAAAATTTTGGTATTTCTTCTCTGCTTGTTCTATATCCCACATATTTAGGAGTCCCTCACTCGTTTTGTTAAATCCTAATTTTTTTGCTATGTCTTCCAGTAGAGCGGGTGATATTTTTTTTATTTTTTCTTTCCAGTTCATTGTATTATGTATATTTTTTTATGTTTAGAGAGTATATATAATTATGAAACCCACGGTTTGAATCGTGGGTTATGTTTTTGAGAGAGATGGATATATTGATGTGTTAAAAAAACAATTTGGGTTTAGGTTGGTTTTACACCTAATTTTTTTAAGTATTGGAAGTGAGAGTATAAAGCATCAGATAAAGTATAGAATTCGTGATAGGGGAGCATACATTCGGAGGCGGTTTTTTGTATGATAGTTGCCAACTTGGTATAGTGTATGTGACTGATATTAGGGAAGAGATGGTGTTCTATTTGATGGTTTAATCCGCCGGTAAAATAGTTGAGAATCTTATTTTTGGTAGCGAAGTTTGCTGTGGTATGGAGTTGGTGTATAGCCCAGGCGTTATCTATTTCTCCGCCTTCGCTTGGCATGGGGTGTTCTGTCTTATTGACTACGTGTGCTAATTGAAACACAATACTGAGTATAATACCAGCTACATAATGCATTACAAAAAAACCAATCAGTACCTTCCACCAAATAATGCCTGCAAGGATAGGAATAAGAATCCATACAGAGAAGTATATAATTTTAGTGATAACTAAAATAGTCCATTCCCATTGTGCGGGAATGCTTTTTTTATAAAAAAGATTTCTCTGTTGGTAGCGGCTCATCTGATAAAAATCACTGTTAGTAGCCCAGTTAAGGGTTAAAAGTCCGTATAAAAATATAAAATAATACTGCTGAAATCTATGGAAAGCGTACCATGGTGATTCTTTAGTAAAACGTATTACTATACCTCCTTCTAAATCTTCGTCATGCCCGTGAATATTGGTATAGGTATGGTGGAGTACGTTGTGTTGAACCTGCCAATTATAGACGTTTCCGGCTAAGATATAGATAGTTCCTCCCATTATTTTATTTATCCACATTTTGGGAGAATAAGAGCAGTGGTTTCCATCGTGCATCACGTTCATACCAACGCCTGCGGTGCCTATTCCCATCACTATGCTACATATTATATATATCCAAAACGGAACTGGGAAATATACAAGGAATAAGTAAGGAATAAAAAGAATGGATACCATTACTATTGTTTTTAGGTAGAGAGTTTTATTTCCGTATTTGGTAATATTATTTTCGGAAAAGTATTGATTGACTCTTTCGTTGACGGTACACCAAAAATGTAAGGGGTCTTTTTTTAAAAAGAAAATTTTTTTTCTCATATATGAATATAATTAGAAATAATAATTAGATAATTTTGTTGTTGAGATAAAGTATGCATTATTTTATATTCTTGTTATATAAAAAATACTCTTTCTTTTTTAAACTACTTTTAGATAGGGTATTCAAAATAATGCGATGAGATTTTTTATTATGGGGATAAAAACTATGAATGGCTATTGTTTTCTTTTTTTTGTCCGATTTCTTCTAATATTTTTTCGGATTGGAGGAGTTTACTTCTACAAAATTGTATGAGTTCTGCGGCTTTTAAAACGAGTTCGTTCATTTTATCAATATCTATGTCAGCATTTTCTAAATATTCTGATATTTCCTCTAATTCTTTCATTGCCTCTGCGTAAGTTCTTTCTTTATTGTTTTTCATTGCTTATATCGGTTATGGTAGATGTTATGGTATAGTGAATAGTTCTTGTCTGTAGAGTGCTTCCCAAAGTTATATTTTTTAATGGTTTGGTGATAGAATATCCTTTTTTGAGTATGTTCATGGGGTTTTGATTTTGAATTATTTTTTCTAAAGTATCTATTCTATTTTTTTTATTCTGAATAGTTTGTTTTGTTTGCAAAAGAAGGGTATTTTCTTGTATGTTTATTCTATTTTTTTTCATTTGTATTGTTTTACTCATTTTTTGAAAGATAGTATTTTCTAAAAAATATATCTTATTTTTATTTTGATAGAGATTTTCTTGTGCGGATTGCTGTATTTTTGGGTATATGGATTGCATAAGGTAGTGTTGGTCTTGAATAATTCTGCTTGCGGACTGGTATATTTTGTCATACACATATTCTAAACGCCCTTCAAAGCTCATGCATCCGTCTATTATAAATTGTGCTACTGCTGTAGGGGTTTTGAAGCTCGTATGCGCCACTATATCCGCAATACTTTGGTCTCTTTCGTGTCCTATACCTGTAAATACGGGTATTTGCATCTTACAAAGAGTGCTACAAAGGTCATAATCATTGAAATTATCCATATCCATTTGTGCCCCGCCTCCTCTCACTATTGCTATAATATCAAAAAGTTCTTTTTTATTTTGTATCGTATTGAGGTTTTGAGTGATTGAGTTTATAGAATCTTTTCCTTGCATAACGGTTTCAAAAAAAGTTATACTCAGTTGGTACCTATTCCCGTTTTGTTGGATATGTTTGATAAAATCATCATACCCTGCCGCAGTGGAAGAGCTTATCAATGCTATTTTTTGTGGGGTAAATGGGAGGGGAATTTGTTTATTCAGTTCTAATAAACCATTTTTTTGCAATTTTTCTACTACTTCTTGCTTATTTTTTTCTCTTTCACCTATGGTAAAGCTCGCATCTATGTATTTAATAGAAAGAGACAGCCCATAAACCTCATGAAAAGTTACTTGAATATTAGTAAGTATTTTTATTCCTTGTCTGAGCGGACTGCCTGTTATTTTTTTGAAATGTGCTTCTATATTTTTATACTCATACGCCCAAATAGTTGCCTTTACTTTTGCTAATACTTCGGTTTCTTTTTTTTCAATAAGCTCTAAATAGCAATGCTTACTGCTGTGTATCCGCATTTCTCCTATTTCTGCTACTATCCAATAAGAGCTGTCTAAAGATACATCCAATACCTGTTTTATACCCCTCATTAATTGTGATAGTGATAATATTTCCATATATTTTTAATTATGAATTATGAGATGTTTTGAATGGATTGTCCTCTTATCATTCTCTCTTTATTATATATATCTTTTTTTATTTCAATACGGAAAAAATAATTTTTTTTTAAAATATCTTGTATTTCTTTTGCAAATAACGGATTTATTTCTAAGTAAATCCATCCAAATTGCTTCAAACTCTGTGCTGCTTTTTTAATAATTGCTTCATAAAAGAGAAGAGGATTGTTATCGGGAACAAAAATTGCGGTGTGTGGTTCGTGATGCAATACATTTGTATGCATGGATTCTTTTTCAAATTCACATACATAAGGAGGATTACTGACTATAATGGAATATTTTTGAGGGGGTAATTCGTCTGTTAAGATATTTTTCAAAAAAAAAGGAACATGTATATGGTATAAGTCCGCATTTTTTCGAGCTGTATCTATGCTTTCTACGGATATATCGGATCCTTCTATATCCACTGTTTTTAGTTCTAAAGAAAGAGTGATGCCTATACAGCCACTTCCTGTGCATATATCGTGAATAAAAAGGGATTTCTCATTTTTGTGTGAATGTATTATCCAATGTACTAATTCTTCGGTTTCATATCTCGGTATCAGCACGGAATTATTGACAAAAAATTTTCTCCCATAAAAAAAAGAATACCCAAAAATATACTGAATTGGTTTATGCGCAAACACTAATTCTGTATATATATTTTTGAGTTTTTGGAATAGGAAAGTATCTACCTCTATTGTTTCTCGCAATATAATTTCTTGAAATGACTTTTGAAAAACATCCTCTAATACCCAAAAGGAAATGCTTCGGGCTTCTTCCTCAGAGAATATTTTTTGTAATTTCTTGCAAAAAATTGTTTGAATTTTGTATAAAGAATACTTTTTGGGGAACATTATTTATTAAAATCTATAATTTTATACCCCACTAATTTGTGGTAAAAAGTACCCGGTGGCTTATAATACACAAGCACCTCATACATATTTTCGGTTTGAAAGTCGTATCCTTCTAAACAAAAGGGGTCTTTGTCTGTCGTGGAAAGGTATAAATAGTTGTAAAAACCTTGTTTCAAAAGCAGAGATTGGTAATACATATCCGATGCAGAGTCTGCAATCATTTTATTGGCATCGGTTCTATCCCAATTATTAAAAGCCCCCATTATGTAAATATCTTCTTTTTTAGAAGTATTGTATTCCAACGAAAAGAGGACTTTTACATACTCGCAGCTCACCTCATTGGAAATAACGTTTAATTCCTTGCTTTCTACCACATATCCCCCATTAAAGTCATTGAGTTTACTATATGGTTGTGAAAACCTACTTTTATCTTTCGTTAAAACAAGTTGTGCTTCTTTATTACTCCTTTCAATATGCCTTACATTAAGCCCGTTATAAGTAAGCGAACGTGCATCAAAAAAACGAAACTCTTTCAATCCCCTAAAATTATTTTCTAAATTAAAATGCTCATATACTAAAGATTTTGACTGAAAATCTATTCTCGTGGGTTTAAGGTGAAACTTCGCATCTAACCAAGACCTATTCTGCCGCAACAATACATATAAATCCGTAAAATAATTGTTCAGTTCTAAGTTTTTATAATGCACACTAAAATCTATTTGTTGATTAAAGTCCCTTTCTGAAGCCACCGTAGAGTAGTTCACCTCCATTTCAATATCTGTTTCATTTTCAAAAACCATAAATCTTTGAGATGCAATAATATCTGATTTGTTATTATCCCTATAAACAATCAATACATAGTTTCCTGAAAGCTTTACCTTCGGAACGATAAACGAATAATGGGTATAAGGGATTTTTGTATTTTGAGAATACTGATACTCCGTTATAGGAAAGATATTGTAATCATAGAGAAACTCTATGTCTGAGAGAGGGGAAATTGTCCAATCAAAATTGCAGTGGATGAGGGAAACATTATAGGTTTTGAAGTCCTGAAACAATTCATCAAACTCTAAACGCAGGGGTATGTTCTCGTTTTTATTGATAATAGGGGACTGCATCTGGTCGTTGTATCTATTTTGAAAGGGGTACAAGCGGACGGTTTTTATATTGGTATCATATACTTTGTCTTGTGTAAGAGGAGTTGTGTTTTTTGCCAACTTAGACCCTTCTTGAATGGCACAGTAAGAGAATAGAAGTAAAAAAAAAAGAAAGGATAGTCTCATGAATTTGATGTGTATTTTTTTAGAAAAAGAATAGGTGAGTTTGTAAAAAAGAATAAAAGTGAAAATTAGTTTTTTTTATGTATATTTCAAAAATTCTCAATGAGACATTCAAAAAAACAAATAAAAATGCATACAATAATGTTTTAATACAAAAGATATGGAACTGGAAGAATATTTTGAAAGCATACAAAAAAAAATAGGGCATTCAACGGAATACACACTGCGGACTGACTTTGAAAATTTGATGAATGACATCAAACCAAGAAAAGCAATTGAAATTATCCAAGAGCATTCTACTTTAGAAAAACTCCAAACCTTACCAAAGTTCACAGGTCGTCCCGATTTTAGAGTAACAGAAAGTAATTTAGAAATCGGTTGGATGGAAACCAAACCCATTCACGATGATATATCTGTCTACCTTGATACACCCCAATTGAAAAGATACCTCCACGTAATTCCTAATTTTTTATTTACCAATTATAGAGAATTTATTTTGTTTCGGGATGGCGAGGCAATTTTAAATTCTACTCTCTTTGTAAAAGAGGAAAAAAAATTACAGGACAGTAATGTAGAACAAACAAAAGCTCTTCTCTATGAATTTTTCAACGGTGCATTACAACAAATTGAGAAAACCGAAAAATTATCTATTGCTATGGCAAAACACGCTCAGTATCTACAGCGTGAGCTTTGGAATTTGTGGAATAGCGAGGAAAAATCACCATTCAAAGAAAAATTTAAAGGGCTGTATGACCTATTTTCAAAAACACTCGTAGAAGAATTACAACCATTAGAATTTATAGATGCTTACTCTCAAACCGTTGCTTATGGCTTACTTCTATCCGCTCTTTCTGCAAATAAAAAAATTGATAAATACAATTTTATAGAGTTTATACCCAAGTCACTTCCCATTTTTGAAGAGATTTTTGGATTACTGCGGCTTCAAAATATTCCCGAAGGTATTGCTTGGATAATAGATAAATTATTTATTATCTTACATAACACCGATTATGCACAAGTGCAAAAAGAACTTTCGTTTTCCAACAAGATAGGGAGTGAATTAGACGACCCTTATATCTATTTTTATGAAAACTTTTTAAAAGCATACAATCCCGAAAAACGAGTTGAGAAGGGAGTTTATTATACCCCCGCCCCTGTGGTTCATTTTATTGTAAAAATTATACAACAATCGCTCATAAAAGATTTCAAAAAATCAGGTTTAGATGATGATAATATTTCACTTTTGGACTTTGCAACGGGAACAGGAACATTCCTTTTGGAAGCTTTTAAAACTGCATTAGCAAATGTAGATAAAGGACAAAAAAATGGATTCATCCGCAATAATCTTTTAAAAAATTTTTACGGTTTTGAATATCTTATTGCTCCCTACACCATAGCACATTTGAAGCTTACTAAATTTTTAACCGAAGAGGGATTTCTATTTGAGCAAGAAGGCGATAGAGCAAAGATTTTTTTAACCGATACATTGGATGATTCTCATTACCAAAGAAATGCCCTTTTTCCTTACCTTTCTGATGAAGGAGAGGGGGCAACAAAAGTAAAATCAGAAAAGAAAATTTGGGTAGTTTTGGGAAACCCTCCTTATAGTAATTTTTCAAAAAATAAGAGACCTTTTATTCAGGCATTGATAAACGACTATAAAAAAGGATTGAACGAAACAAAAATAAATATGGATGATGACTACATAAAATTTATTCGCTTTGCACAAGCAAAAATAGAAGGTGCAAAATATTCTTATCAAAAAGGAAACAATACTATAAACAGAAAAATAGAAGCTTTGGGGCAAGGAATTATCGGAATTATAACCAACAATTCCTATTTGAACGGCATTACCCACCGACAAATGCGAAAATCTCTCTACGAAACATTTGATAAAATCTACATACTCAATCTCCACGGAAATAGTATTATTGGGGAAGGGGATAAAAATGTGTTTGATATAACCGTGGGAGTATGCATTGCTCTCTTCGTAAAAACTCCAAAACCACTGCCCGAAAAAGAAGTGTATTATTTCTCTACGCTGAATAATGCACTTTTAAAAAGAGAAGAGAAGTTTGAATACCTAAGGAACCATGATTTAGAAACCACTCTTTGGAAACGTTTAAAACCCGAAAAACCTCATTATTGGTTTGTAGAAAAAGATTTTACCCATATCAAACAATATGAAAAAGGATGGAAAATGACGGATATTTTTAAGGAGTATAGCACAGGAATAGGAACTAAGATAGATGCAATTTCTGTTGATATAATAAAAAAAAATGTAATAAAAAGAGTTACCGATATTTTAAATAAAAAGTATACATTAGATGATATAATAAAAAAATACAAAATTAGTCACACAACAACTTGGGAATATAAAAGAGCAATACATTCTACTATAAAAGAGACAGAGTTCACATCTTATAATTACCGTCCTTTTGATAGAAGATATGTATTTTACAACCATAAATTTTTATCTCGTTCAAGAAAGACAGTAATGGATAATTTTTTTGAAAAAGATAATTTAGGTCTAATTTGCGGAAGATTAGAGTTTTATGGTTTCATAACCGATATTATTAGCGACGAACACATTTGTGGAGGAAACTCTTATAATTTTCCTCTTTATATTTACAACACCAATACCAACGGTAACACAGACGAAAACGGAAACGGTTACCTTTTCAAAGACGAAGAGAAAAAAGATAATTTTACCAAAGAATTTCGTAAATTCTTAAAAGAAAATAATTTGAAGCACCATACACCCGAACAAATTTTAGGATATATCTATGCAGTATTGTTTTCTCCAATATACCGACTAAAATATTTTGAGTTCCTAAAAATAGATTTTCCAAAAATTCCATTTTGTGAAGATATGGCAACTTTCCAAACATTGTCAAATCTTGGCAGTGATTTGATAGACCACCATCTGCTAAAACACAGTTATTCAAAAAATGAAATGCCTACTTTTGCAGTAGAAGGAAACAATACAATAACCGAAATACATTATAACAAAGAAGAACAAAGATTATATATAAATAAAACGCAGTATTTTGAGAATTTTGCAAAATCGGTTTGGGAATACGAAATTGGCGGATATCAAATATTTGACAAATACCTGAAAGCAAGAAAAGATTTAGAACTCACTTATGAAGAAATAAATCACTTAAAAAAAGTTGCTACCTGTATTCTCAAGACGATGGAAATTCAAAAAAATATTGACACTCTCTGCCAAGAATGGATGTAAGAAATGCCACTAAAAAATAAAAATATGCGACTAAAAAAAGTTATTACCCTCATTTTTGTGCTTGTTACCCCTATTCTTTTTTATCTTTTTTTACGTGTCTTTGGAAAAAATCAATATTCCCTTCCTTTTTATGACACACAAAATATTTCTTTTTATACAGCATATTTAGATTCTTTGCACATACAATGGAAAATAAAAAAAACTATCCTCTACATGCCCGCTTCTAAAATATCCAAACAAGAAGCAGAGAAAAACGAAATCCGCCGATTATTAGATGCTACAGAAAAAGACTCATCATTCCAAATCGTTATTTTTTATCCTGATAATCCACCCTATTCTTTACCGTATACAAAAAAAATATTTTTTACTTCAAAAAAAATACCATTTCTCCCACAAATGAAAGAATTAGAAAAAGAATTACAAATGGATACAGAAGATGGAAAAGCTCTCTTGATCGATAAAAAAGGAAATGTAAGAGGACTATATTCCCTCGAAAAACAAGGAGAAATAGAACGGATAACAGTAGAACTCAATATTTTAGAAAATAATTAAATCAAGATACTCCTACCATTGAAATTGTATTTGTAGTATATTATCTACAAACACACATATTTTTTCTAAAAATACTTCTTAAAAAAAAGAAAAATTTGTTTCAAATAAAAAGAAAGTAAAAAAATGTATATTGCAAAATAAAAAATTATTATTCAACTTATTATGTGTATATTAAAATAAAAAAACAAATGTTAAAGAAAATTATCTATGCTCTCGGAGCATTGGTGGCTATATTTATTATAGCAATGTTTGCTTTTCCAACCAAATACCATATAGAGCGTTCTATAGTTATAAATGCTCATATGGGGTTGGTTCAGGAAATGACAAGTAAATATATGTTCTTTGCTAAGTGGAATCCTTGGGCAAAGATGGACTCTACTATGACCTATACTATTACTCCCCTTGAAAAAGATGGAAAAGTAGGATGTGTATATGCATGGAAAGGAAACCAAACAGGTTCTGGATCTCTCGAAATAATGGAAAGAACTGAGAATAAAATAGAGCAAAAGCTCACATTTATAGATTTCAACAGCGTATCAAAAACCTGTTACACTTTCGAACAACAAGCAGAAGGTGTAAAGGTAACTTGGGACATGGATGGAGAAAATCCAAAACCTATGAACATTATGGCTGCTATTATGGGCATGGAGAAGATGCTCAACTCTCAATATGAGAGCGGACTTGCTTCTCTCAAAGAAATGGTAGAATCTGCAACCAAACAAGATGTATTTTTAGGACAAAAGGTAGAACTTATTAATTTTACGGATGCCACAGAAAGGGCATACCTTATAAAACGTGCAAATGTAAAAATGTCTGATGTTGCAAGCTTTTGCAAGGCAGGTTTTACTGAACTGGCAACCCTTATCCAAAAAAAGAAAATAAACCCCATCGGTACTTTTTGTGGGATTTATTTCCAATGGAACCCTGAAACCCAAGATACTGATATGGCAGTAGCAGTTCCCATACAAATAAATAATATTAAAAATACTCCCAACATAGAAGGGTTTACTATTCAAACAATACCTCCACAAACCCAAGCTACAAAGGTAATTCACAAAGGTAGTTATGAAACTATGATACCCCCTCACGAAGCATCTGCATTGTATCTGCTAACCCGAAATCTCTCACAAGATGTGGTAATAGAAGAATATATTACAGACCCCGAAGTAGAAAAAGATACTACTCAATGGATCACAAATGTATTCTATCTGGTCAAAAAATAAAATAAAAACAAGCATATACAAGGGGGTTTCTTTTCTAAAAAAAGAGAAATCCCCTTTATTTTTTGAAATTTACAAAATTACATACCATTTAAAAACATAAAAACAGATAAGAATCATCTTTTTGTATAAAAAAAATAGTACCAATGGATACCGAAAATTCTCTCAGCAATACAAAAACATATAAACCATCCGAAGTGCATTTACTTCCTAATGTACCCGGAGTTTATAAGTTTTTTAATAAAACAAGAATGCTCATTTATGTAGGAAAATCAAAAGAATTAAAAAAAAGAGTTGCTTCTTATTTTAATAAAACAACACAACACGGAGCAAAAACAATGCGAATGGTTTCACAAGTGGAAGAAATTGAGTTTATTATCCTTAATACAGAGTACGACGCTCTTTTATTAGAAAACATACTCATAAAAGAACACCAACCAAAGTACAATATACTCCTCAAAGACGATAAAACCTATCCCTATATCTGTATTCTAAAAGAACATTTCCCCCGAATTATCTATACACGAAGAGTAGATAAAACGAAAGGAGAATATTTTGGACCTTTTACCAACCTAAAAGGAATGAAACACGTCCTCGCTCTGCTTAAAAAAATATATACCATCCGAAATTGCCATTATAATCTCTCCCCGGAAAATGTCGAAAGTAA
Organism: Chitinophagaceae bacterium; assembly: GCA_030053935.1. Taxonomy (NCBI): domain Bacteria; kingdom Pseudomonadati; phylum Bacteroidota; class Chitinophagia; order Chitinophagales; family Chitinophagaceae; species Chitinophagaceae bacterium. Next base: position 13,097 of record JASGCU010000024.1, on the reverse strand, counting down.
AAAATATAAAGTGTGTTTAGAATATCACATAGGAAACTGCCTCGGTCCCTGCCAAGGAAACCAAACAGAAAACGAATACCAAATAGATATAAAAAATGCAAGAAATATATTGAAAGGAAATCTATCGGAGGTAAAAAATTTTTTCAAAGAAAAGATGGCAGAATATTCACAAACCCTAGAATTTGAAAAAGCAAATGAATATAAACTAAAATATGAAAATGTAGAAAAATTTCAATCAAAATCAGTGGTAGTGAACCAAAAAATAACAGACGTAGATGTATTTACCATTGTCATTGATGAGGATATTGCTTTTATTAATTGTATGAAAATAGAAAATGGATCTATTATCCTCTCCGATACCTTCGAAATAAAAAAAAAATTAGACGAAACAGAAGAAGAAGTACTCACCCTTGCTATCATACAACTCCGTGAAAAATACGAAAGCAAAAGCCCTGAAATCCTTACAAACATACCTGTGCAGATAGAAACAAACTTATTTTCTATTCACCAACCGAAAGTAGGTGACAAAAGACATCTCTTGGACATTTCTATAAAAAATGCTCTCTTTTTTAAAAAAGAAAGATATAACCAAAAGATAGAAGACGCAGAAAAAGAAGACAGAGTCCTGATGCAATTGCAATCAGACCTCAAACTAAAAACAATTCCCCGACATATAGAATGCTTTGATAACTCTCATATACAAGGCAGTAATCCCGTTGCTTCTATGGTTTGCTTTAAAAAAGGAAAACCCGCAAAAAAAGAATACAAACACTTCAATATCAAGACCGTACTCGAATCCAATGACTTTGCCTATATGAGTGAAATAATATTGAGAAGATACACAAGAATATTAGAAGAAAAACAACCCCTGCCTGACCTCATAATTATAGACGGTGGAAAAGGACAACTCAACGCCGCAATAGAATCTCTACAAACATTGAACCTCTACGGAAAAGTAGCAATAATGAGTGTGGCAAAAAGATTAGAAGAACTCTATTTCCCTAACGATGAACTACCTCTTATGCTTTCTAAAAAATCCGAATCTCTCAAATTTATACAACAAATAAGAGACGAAGCTCACCGATTCGCCATTAATTTTCACCGATTGAAAAGAAGTAATGCCCAAATAAACACTATTTTAGACGAAATCGACGGGATAGGGGAGGTCTTGAAAGAAAAACTTTTGTCACATTTCAAATCACCTCAAAAAATAAAAGAAGCCCATCTCAACCAACTCGCAGAAGCTATCGGACCTAAAAAAGCACAAGTAGTTTATAACTTTTTTAAAAATAATACCCAAAATTCATAAAGAACTGATTGATGCCCTCTGTCTTTACTTGCTACTCTGCACATAACTTTAAAAATAAAAAATACTATACCACAAAGAAAACACAATAAAAAGAGCAACTCAAAAAAAAATGTAATAATAAACACAATAATTATATAAACCCCTATTTTAATCAATGAAAAATACTCTCAATTATCACAATGTACCCAAACACATAGCCATTATTATGGACGGAAATGGCAGATGGGCAAAAAAACAAGGAGCAAAAAGAATATTTGGACATCAAAATGCTATAACTGCTGTACGAGAAACTACCGAATGCTGTACCGAATTAGGCGTGAAATACCTTACTCTCTATGCTTTTTCTACCGAAAATTGGCAAAGACCTGCCGATGAAGTCCAAGCACTGATGACGTTGCTCGTTTCCACCATCAAAAAAGAACTCTCCACCCTTCAAAAAAACAATATCAAACTCCTTTCTATAGGTGATGAAACCCTTTTACCAAAAAATACCCAAGCAGAACTCCGCTCCGCAAGAGAATCTACCCAAAATAATACAGGATTATCTCTTATACTTGCTCTTAATTATAGCGGAAGATTAGAAATAGTAAAAGCCGTAAAAGACCTTGTTCAATATATCGCACAAGAAAAAAATACTCCCTTTGATTTACAAAAAATAAATGAATCTTTCTTTGAAAGTTTCTTATTCACAAAGGGAATACCCGACCCCGAACTCCTTATCCGAACCAGCGGAGAACAAAGAATCAGTAACTTTTTGCTTTGGCAGATAGCTTATACAGAAATTTACATAACAGACGTCCTGTGGCCTGATTTTAGAAAAGAGCATTTGATAGAAGCAATAGTAGATTTTCAAAAAAGAGAAAGAAGGTTCGGTAAAACAAGCGAACAAATACAATAATAATGCATACACAATGAACACCTAAAACAAATGAGATGGAAAGAGATAACGGTACTATAAAAAATAACACTATTCTTAAAAACACATACGAAACAAAAAACATGCAAACAGACCATGAAATTTTTATGGCACTATCTCTTTTGTAAGAACACATCGGTCTCTTATTAAGAAAGCTAGAACCTCAAAAACACACTACCAAGCATTAGAAAAATGCTATAAAATGAAACCAGAATTATTTATAAAAACTCCCCAAGAATTTAAAGAATCTATCGTTGATTGGATATATGAAAACGTACCAACAGAAGAAATATTAAAACCACCTACATAAAATTGTAAGGTTTTTTGCTATAAAGCCACTTATTAACAAAAATTAACATTTTTTTTTCGTCTTTCTAAATAAAAATTCGAAAAAAAAATATAATTTTGTAAAATTCAAAAATAAATGTTTTATATTGATTTATCTTTATGAAATAAAATTATGAAAATGACAACAGAATGAATTATTAGCAAATTAAAAATTATACTTTTAAAAATTAACCTACATTGATTTATGTCAATAAAGCAAGTTTTATTAGCGGTGTTGTTTTTAGGTGTGAGTATTACATTGAATGCTCAAATTCGTTTGGATTCTCTGATGCCATCCTCTGTAAAAGTAGGGGATACTGTTACTATGTATGGAAATTTTTCAATCAGCGATATTGCAGTTGTTGTGAAAGATAGAACTCTCTCTTTTAGAAATATCGGTAGTACCAAAATCAAGGCAAGAATTCCTCTTGATTTTGAGATACAAAATAGTTTTTATAACGAAGGAGTAGAAAGAATAAAAGTATACAAGACAAATACTTCTGATACATCAAAATTCTTTGTATTACACATAAGAAAATATGATCCGCAAGTTCTTGCAGGATGGGGCGATGGGTTATCCAATCTTCCTATCCCTGAATCCGCTCAAGATTCTATAGTACAAATATCTTCGGGAAAAAGATATAATATAGCATTACACGCAAGTGGAAATGTTTACGCATGGACAAATGCTTATAAATTATCCATAGATATGGATTCTGCTACAGATACAGGGAACACTTTTAGAGATAAAACAGATAATATAACATCAAATCCATTACCACGTTTTACTATTAGATGCCCATCTGAAACAATGATAACCGGATCTATAGGAACCTCTACTTTTTCGCAACCATGTGTAAATAATCTTATAACTATCACAAACAGTTCTTCCTTACCCATAGGAAATTATAAAATAAAAGCACAATACACAAATAATAACATAATAACTGACTCAATCTCTCTTTTTTTTAGAATAGTAAGTAGTGGAACGGAAGCAAATTATGTAGATCAAGACGGAGACGGTCTCATAGAAATATATTCTATAGAACAACTGAATGATATAAGAAAGTCCTTGTATCAAAGCCTTCCATATTCACCAGGACCTATAAGCAGTATAAATAATTCTACATTAGGATGCCCATCTGGAGTATGTGTAGGATATGAACTTATGAATGATTTAGATTTTAAGGATTCTCTTTCTTACACCTCAAAAAAAATAGATACTACTTATCTTCGCACCTGTCGTGGTACCAATTGCGGTTGGCTTCCCATAGGAAATGGAAGTAATTATTTCAATGCCATTTTTGAAGGAAATCACCATATTATAAAAAATATAGTGATACGAAGAGATAATGGAGGGTATGTAGGTTTATTTGGAGATATTCATCAATCTATTGGAAACTTGGGATTAGACAATGCTTATATAAATGTAAACTCAGGTTCACATATTGGTGGATTAGCAGGTAATGTACTTAATGTAACCAATATAACCCAATGCTATGTAATAGCAGATAGTATAATTGTGAACGGAAATAATAATTCTGCTGCTATTAATATAGGAGGATTAATAGGGCGAAGTAGTTTCATATCAAATGATCCTGGTAGTATCTCTCAGTGCTACACTAAAGCACCCATAATCTATAATAATAGTGGCACAGGTCAGGCATATATAGGAGGAATCATAGGAGAAATACAGCATAACCTCCTATCTCAATGTTTCGCTACAAAAAATATTATTACAAACTCTGTCAATCAAACAAATGTAGGTGGATTAGTGGGATTATACCAATCCAATTCTGATCTTACTATAGTAAGAAGTTATTATAAAGGAGATATTTCTGTTACTACTACAGGGAATAATGCTAGTAATTCAGAAATAAAAGCAGGGGGACTTATCGGAGGACTTATTAACGGAGGTACTATAAGCCAATGCTACACTACAGGAAATATATATACGAGTACTAGAGCGAATGGCACAAGGAACCCTCCTTATTCTTATCCAGGTATGTTTTATGGATTGGCAAGACATCCTCTTAGAATAGAAAGATCTTTCTGGAATAGTAATGCGACTACAAGAATCGGGAACATTACGTATAGTAATTCATCTGGTGCATCCCCATCTGGTAGTGTTTCTCATGGTATAAATCTTTCTGATATAAAAAGACCTTGTTCTAACTATACAGCAGGTGGTGTTTGTATTCTGGGTCCTGGTTTTGAATATGCACAGGATTCTTTTCCTAAAATTCAATTAAATGCTCAGGTGAGTATAAATGGAATAAATTTTATAGCAAACAATAACATTGCTAACACATTATCTTATACGGGCAGTGTAACTAATGTGATAAACAGTCCTGATGCATCAAATTATTCTCGTCTTACATTTGCAAATGTAGATTTTATTGCAACAAATATAGGTATTACTACTATCCCAAGTAGTGGAACCTATACTGTTACCAATTTACAAAATGGCTTAGGCATAACCTTAGAAGATCTCGGTTCTTTATCGCCTCCTAATGACACTACCGAAGTCGCAGAAAAATTAAAAATAATACAAAACAATACTACATCAACTGTTAATACCACATCTATTAGAAATATTGTCAGTGTTTCATCGGGAGGAAACTATGCATTAGCTCTTACAAGTAAAGGGACAGTTTTGGCAATAGGAGATACTTCCGGATGGGCGAATAAATTGTATCCTGCGGATACGAATATTATAGATATTTCTGCATCTGAAACCCACTCCTTAGGATTACGTATAGATGGAAAAGTAATCACATGGGGAGACACAACTTTCCAAAGAGGTATAATTCCATCTGCCGCAACCTCTTCTGTAAGTGCTGTATCAGCAGGAAAAACTCATTCTATTGCTCTAAAAAACGGAAATATAATAGCATGGGGAGATACCACAGGACAAAAAATAAATTCCTCTTCTTCACTTGTATCTATTTCAGCAGGAAATGGATATACCATAGGATTAAGAAATACTTCTATATTACATACATGGAATATTGATGCCACTAATCAAAATAATATAAAGGCAATATCTGCGGGATATAAACACTATTTAACACTCAATGAAAATGGAAAAGTAGAAGGATATGGAGAGTCTCTTGCGGGACAAACAAGTATACCATCTGTAATTTTTGACAATATTGCTACCTATGTTGCTGCGGGTGAAACTAGATCTTACGCTCTTTATAAGAAAAAACAAACAATATCTTTTCCCCCAATATCCACAAAGAAAGTGGGAGATGTAAATTTTTCATTAAATGCTACTGCTACCTCAGAACTACTACCTTATTTTAAGAGTTCTGATACATCTAAGGCAATTATTCTGGGAATGGATAGCGTTACAATAAAACTTAAAAAAGCAGGAACAGTACAAATAATTGCTTACCAAAACGGAAATCATATATACTTGAAAGCGGACTCTGTGACTAGCATATTAAAAATTAAGACGTCTCAAACCATAACCTTTGATACATTAGAAGCCCAAGTATATAAAAAAACACCTT
>JASGCU010000024.1:0-6927 GCA_030053935.1 Chitinophagaceae bacterium | reverse complement strand
ATGATACCTTAGCTCTCGCCTCTTCTACCCAAATACTCACTATCACCAAACAATCCCAAACCATAACCTTTGATACATTAGAAGCCCAAGTATATAAAAAAACACCTTTTTTATTGCATTCCTCATCTTCCTCTGGTTTAGGAATAAGTTACAGCAGTGCTAATACCGCTATCGCTCTTGTAAAACAAGATAGCATCTATCTAAAAACAATAGGAACCGTCCAAATAACTGCATTCCAAACAGGAAATGATACCTTAGCTCTCGCCTCTTCTACCCAAATACTCACTATCACCAAACAATCCCAAACCATAACTTTTGATTCAATACCTGACAAAACGTACGGAGACAATCCATTTTTACTACAAGCAAGTGCGAGTTCGGGATTACCTATTTCTTTTATTTCATCAAATAGTGATATTATCAGAATAAGTAATGATACCGTTTATATAACAGGGGGAGGAACGGTAGAAATAACTGCATTCCAAACAGGAAATGATACCGTAGATGTTGCTTTTTTTACACAAGGATTTTTCATAAACAAACAATCCCAAACCATAACTTTTGATTCAATACCTGACAAAACGTACGGAGACAATCCATTTTTACTACAAGCAAGTGCGAGTTCGGGATTACTTGTTTCTTTTATTTCATCAAATACTGATATTGTCAGAATAAATAACGATACTGCTTATATAACAGGGAGTGGAACGGTAGAAATAACTGCTTATCAATTCGGAAACGATAGATATCAAGATGCAAATCTTATTACTACAATGGTTAGTATATTTAAAAAATCACAAACCATATATTTTTATCCCCTATCAAACAAAAAATATGGAGATCTCCCATTTTTATTACAAGCGAATGCTAGCTCAAGCTTACCCGTTTCTTTTCTTTCTTCGGATATAAATATTATTACCATAAAAAATGATACTGCTTATATAATAGGGAACGGAACAGTAAAAATAACTGCTTATCAACACGGAAATAATGGATTTAACGAAGCAGATTCTACTCAAATAATAGAAATATATTCTCCTAAAGAAAACCAAACCATTTATTTCCCCGTTATACCAAATAAATATATAAAAGACCCTCCGTTTGTTTTATCAGCAAGTGCTTCTTCCGGATTAAAAATAAAGTATATAACATCATCTTCTTTGGTGAGTATTCAAGAAAATACCGTAATCATTAATGCCTTAGGAACTGTCCAAATTACCGCATACCAAGAAGGAAATGATTTCTACAACGAAGCTATAGATGTTAACAGAACTTTTATCATAAAAAAAAGACCACAAACTATACTATTTCCTAATATTCTCCCTAAAACCAGTGCAGATGTAGGTAATACCTTTTTATTATCTGCATCCGCTACTTCTTCTCTTCCTGTATCCTATACTTCATCAAACATAAATATAATATCCATAATAGGAAATTCCGCTACTATAAAAACAACAGGGACTGTGCAAATTACCGCATCTCAATTAGGAAACAATATATACGAAGAAGCAACGTGTCAAACAACCTGTTCTCAAATACTCCAAATAGTAAATAACCCTACGTACCCTCTCACCATTATAGATAATAAAACTACCGATATAACCATCTACCCTAATCCAGCCAATAATTTTATCTATATAAAAACGACAAAAATATATAATAGCACAACATATAAAATATACGATATTACAGGTGGGATTTATGAGTTATCCGGTATGAGTTATCAATTAGGAATTGGTAGTTATAAAGTAGATTTGACAGCTTTGCCAAAAGGAGAATATATTTTGGTGCTTTACGATGAAACAGGAGAATTTTTGAAAGCAGAGAAAATAATAAAGAAATAAATGTAATATTCCTACTGCTATTATAAACTATTTTGTTAACTCAATAATAGATAAAGAGAATGAAAAATATACTAGTATTATGCACAGGAAATAGTTGTAGAAGTCAAATAGCACATGGTTATTTAGCATATTTTACCGAAGGGAAAAAAGTAAAAATTTATAGTGCAGGATTGGAAGCTCACGGAGTAAACCCAAAAGCAATTGCGACAATGCAAGAAGATAATATTGACATTTCACTCCACACTTCTAATAGCATTGAAGAATATTTGAAAGTAGAATTTGACTTTATTATTACGGTTTGCGACAATGCAAAAGAACGATGCCCCTTCTTTCCCACAAAAGCAAAAAAGCTTCATTATGATTTCCCTGACCCCGCAAAAGCGCAAGGAACAGAAGAAGAAATAAAAGCAGAATTTAGAGTAGTGCGACAACTCATAAAGGATTATTGTAAAAAATTTGTAACTGAAAATCTGACAGGTGAATAAAAAACATCTTTTAAGAGTATTTATTTGCAATAAGATTTGTCAATTCTATGAATTGTTGCACATTGAGTTGCTCTGCTCGCTTTTGAAAAAGAGCATTGGAAGTAATTTTTTCATCTATTTGAAAGGATTTTAAGGCATTTTTCAGTGTTTTTCGTCTTTGCTGAAACCCCGCCTTCACTACTTTTTTCAAAAGAATTTCATCACACAAAAGTGTCTTGCTTGTATTTCTTTTTAGGCGAATAACACCCGAATACACTTTGGGAATAGGATGGAATGCCTCCGGCGGAACGTCAAAAAGATACTCTATATCATACCAACATTGCAAAAGCACACTCACAATTCCATATTCTTTCGTTCCCGCTTTATTAGAAATTCTTTTTGCCACCTCTTTTTGCATCATGCACACCACTTCCATTACCCGCTCTTTTTCTTCTAAAATCTTAAAAAGTATTTGAGAAGAAATATTATAAGGAAAATTTCCAATAATTCCCATTTGATCGTCTGCAAAACAAGAAAAATCTAAAGTAATAAAATCATTTTCCAAAATATTACCACCTAATGCAGGATATTTTTTATGTAAATACTCCACGCATTTGGCATCTATCTCTACAAGATAGAGTTTTTTTTCTGTATGTATTAAAAATTCTGTTAAAGCACCCATTCCCGGACCTACCTCTACCACTGATTTGTATTCTTTGTAAAAAAGCAGCGAATCTACTACCTTTTTTGCAATATCATCATTCTTCAAAAAGTGCTGTCCTAAATATTTTTTGGGGTAAACCATAGTATGAGTTATTAGGTATAAATCATAAAATATACATAAATACATAAAATGGTAGAGAAAAAACTTTGTATCTGCTATTTTTTATGATATATTCAAGCAAAAAATCCAAAAAGATGGCAAAGTTATAGAAACAGTAATTGGTTATAATATATAATCATAACTACAATAGAATATATTTATAAATAAGGAAGAGAGATTGATGTGAAATCTCTTTTATTTCCCTATACAAAAGCTGCTAAAGATATTTCTTAATACTTCCTCGTTGGTTATTTCTCCTGATACTTCTCCGAGTAACGAAAGAGCGTCTTTGAGATGAAAAGCAAGTATATCAGAGGTATGTTTTTCATCGAGAGCAGTCAAAACTTGTTGTAATGAAAGGAGGGAACGGGTGAATTTTTCGTAATGTCTGCTATTTGTGAATATGTATTTGCCCGATTGGATGGTTTCTATTTGCATTTTTTCTTTCATTTTTTCCTTTATATGCTCTAATCCTTGTTTTTTAAGGGCAGAAATAAATACAAAATCTGTGTTTTCTTTGAGTAATTCTACGATTTGAGGCGAGCATTCGTCTACTTTATTGCCGATGGGAATAAATTTTTTTTTTTCATTGGTAAGCTCTTGTACTACCTCTAAAATTCGCTCTGTTCTTTCTTGTACCAAATCAAATATATACAGAATAAGAGACGCTTCCTGCATCTTTTTTTTTGTTTTTTCTATTCCCATAGATTCAATAGTATCTGCGGATTCTCTTAATCCTGCTGTATCTATGAAACGAAACATAATTCCATCTATATGTATAGTTTCCTCTATCAAATCTCTTGTAGTTCCAGGTATTGGGGATACAATTGCTTTTTCTTCGTTGATAATTGCGTTTAAGAGGGTTGATTTTCCTGCATTTGGGATACCAATTATAACCGTTTGTATTCCATTTTTTATAATATTACCTTGGTCAAATCCTTTTATGAGAGGTTTTATTGCTGTAATGATGGTTTCTATGAGCGTTCGGAGTTCGTTTCTATTGGCAAATTGGACATCTTCCTCTGAAAAATCTAGTTCTAATTCTATCATACTTGCAAAATGTATAAGAGTTTTGCGGAGCTGCATAATATCTTTCATAAATCCGTCTCTCATTTGATTAAGAGCGATTTTATGAGCTATATCGGATTCTGCGGAAATGAGATCAGCAACGGCTTCTGCCTGTGTAAGGTCGAATCTTCCGTTCAAAAAAGCCCTTTTGGTAAATTCACCTGCTTCTGCATATCTACAGCCGTAAGAAATAAGGATATGTATTATTTTTTTTATGATATACAGTGAGCCATGACAGGAAATTTCTACCACATCTTCCCGTGTAAAAGAGTTTGGGGCTTTAAAAACAGAAATAACTACCTCATCAATGACTTCTGAATTTTCTTTTATAGTTCCATATAAGAGAGAATGGGTCCTTGCTTGAGATAGTTTTTTATTGGTAAATACTTTCTGCACTATTTCTACTGCTTTTGCTCCTGATATTCTTATAACCGCAATGGCACTTTTTCCTTCTGCAGTAGCAAGGGCAACGATAGTATCTTCTTGGTTATTTCTATTCATTATTGCTATTGCTTTTTATGTTTTTTGAGAATATATTTTGCAACAATTTCCCCTGAAATAAGGCAAGGAGGGACTCCCGGACCAGGAACCGTGAGTTGCCCCGTATAATAGAGATTAGAAATATGTTTATTGATAATTTTTGGTTTCCAAAGAGCCGTCTGCCAAAGAGTATTTGCCAATCCGTAGGCATTTCCTTTGAAAGCGTGGTAATCTTGTTTGAAATTTTGCAGTGAATAGGATTTTTTATAGATAATATTGTGCTGAATACTTTCACCCGTAAGGGTTTCAAATCTTTTTACAATTATTTGAAAGTATTTTTCTCGCATTTCCTCTGTATCTTCTAAATCAACAGCAAGAGGAATGAGAAATACTAAATTTTCACAACCATGAGGAGCTGTAGTTTCGTCTGTTTGAGAGGTAGCGGAGAGGTAAAAAAGAGGATTTTGGGGGTATTGTTTATGGGTATAAATGGATTGAGAATGTTCCTCTAACGAAGCATCAAAAAATAATGTGTGATGGGTAATAGAAGTGAGTTTTTTGTTAATCCCTACATAAAATAAAAGTGCTGATGGAGCAAATATTTTCTTTTCCCAATAGGAATGAGAGTAATTTTGATACGGATAATCTAATAAATGGTTATCCGTATGCTGATAATCCGCCGAAGAAATAACCACATCAGGGTAAAAATTTTCTTTAGGAGTTAAAAGAGCATACGCTTTTCTGTTTTGCACAATTATTTTTTGAACTTCTGTATTGGTAAGGATTGTAACCCCTTTTTCTCGTGCTAATAATTCCATTGCTTCTACCACAGAATACATTCCTTTTTCGGGATACCACGTGCCTAATTCCATATCTGCATAGTTCATAATACTATATAATGCAGGAGTGTTAGTAGAAGTAGCCCCCAAAAAAAGTATTGGAAACTCCATAAGTGTTCTCAAATGAGGATGGGAAAAATGTTTATGTATATGGTTCTTCATAGAAGAAAAAATATCCAAAGTAAAGAATTGTTTGAGAATGTCCAAGCGAAAAAACTCTAAAAAAGAAAGAGAAGGAGTATAAATAAAATCCTTCATTGCTATTGTATATTTACGCTCTGCCTCTTGCAAAAAACGTATGAGTCGCTCTCCCGCACCTGTTTCTATGGATTCAAACATACTTACTAATTTTTTTTTATCAGCGGGAACTTGAAGGTAGGTATCTTTTGAAAAAAACACCGAATAAGAAGGATCCAAACGTTTTAGTTGATAATAATCGGAAGTTTTTTTTCCAAAAAGATGAAAATACCTTTCAAAAACATCAGGCATCCAATACCAAGAAGGTCCCATATCAAAGGTGAACCCTTTTTCTTGTATTCGCCTTGACCTACCCCCAAGTGTATTGTTTTTTTCTAAAATAGTAACCTGATGTCCTTCACTTGCTAAAATAGTAGCCGCTGCCAAACCCGAAAATCCCCCTCCAATTATATATATTTTCATTATAAATTTTTTTTAATACATTGCTATTGAATCACAGAATTATTTACAAAACATAGTATAATCATAAATATGATAATAATCAAATATATTGTTTTTTTTAAAATTCTCCATTAATGAGAGAACAATGAAGTATCTTTTGAGGGGTTCTAAAAATTCAAATCCTAAAAACCGTATCCCTTAAAAATCAATAGTTACCAACACTTTTTTTTGAATAAATCAATTTTTAGAATCCACCTTTTTTTATGGAGACTATTCAATAGAAGGGGAGAGGAATATTTTTTGAGTGCAATCATACAGCATATTTGTATTGGAATCCCAAGTAATACTTACACTTATATGATTTATAACTATTGAATCATGTAAACTCTAACAACGCATCCTGCGCTCCAAAGGAATGGAGTTGCATACATTTGCAACCTCTCTTTTCAAAAAATGATGAGATAATTCTAAAAAAACGATTCTCCTTTGCACCCTTGCGGTTATAAAGAATGTCTGCACCGTGATTTTTGCAAGATGAGTAAGATGCGCAAGATTAAAATCCCGGTGCAGACAATAACAGTGCGGACAAAATAAAAACTTTAATAAAAAAATATCCTATTCACTTTCCCACAATTTTTGTAAGAGAGATTCCATTTCCGAAGTGCATGCGTTGAACGGATCGTTCACTGCGTTGAACACAGAATTTCCTGTTATGAGATAATGAGATGGTAATCGGAGATTATGGTTCGTCAATCGGAGATTATGGTTCG
>JASGCU010000023.1 GCA_030053935.1 Chitinophagaceae bacterium | reverse complement strand
TAGTAGATTTCTCCGCTGGCTCTTACCATTACGGAGTTGCATTAGGGAAAAATAGAGTTGTCCAAACTATTACTTTTACCCTTCCGACCAAAACAATAGGAGACCCCAACTTCGCAATAAATGCTACCTCTACCTCTGGACTCCCTCTTTCTTTTAGCAGCAGTAATACCACCATAGCTCAAATCATCAACGACTCTCTTATACACATAGTAACAGTAGGAACTGTCAACATAACCGCTATCCAAACAGGAAATGAAAATTGGCTTTTCACCTCTCTTACAAGAACTCTCACTATAAAAAAAGCAAATCAAACTATTGACTTTGTAATAGATACTATCAAGTCACTTTCTGATACAAATCCACGCCTCTTTGCCATATCTAACACTGGGATACCTGTAAGCTTTAGCTCTTCTAACACTTCCATAGCACAAACAGTACGTTATAGCTCCACAGACAGCTTACAACTCCTTTCTGCCGGAACTACTATCATAACTGCATACGTTCCCGAATCTCCAAATTACTATGCGGCTTCAGTAAGTAAAAAACTGACTATTACAGGACCCCAAATAACATCTGTAAGTCCGGTTATTTTTAGCACCACATCCGATGATTCTGTCGTCATAAAAGGTATCTCTTTTTCCCCAACCGCACAAATAACAGTAAACGGACAAACTCTTTCTATTATCCGTAGATCATCCAATACTCAAATAACTGCAATTATACCAAATACCTTCCAAACAGGAATCCATCAAGTATTTGTAAAAAACTCTCGCAGGGAATCTACTAATATGTTCCTCCTCAGAGTGATTGATTACGCACCTGATAGAATTGTTACTTTCTCAGATATACCACAAATATTAAACTTCGGGCAAGCTGCAACCCCATCTACACATGAAAATTTTGTAGATGTATCCGCAGGAGGAAACCACTCTCTTGCTCTCTCCAAAGCAGGAACTATCACCGCTTGGGGATGGAATGAGTATGGACAAATAAACGTACCAGCAGATCTTCATAATGTAGTGCAAATAGCCGCAGGTGGATGGAGTCATTCTCTTGCTCTCAAAAATGATGGAACTGTCATCGCATGGGGTTCTGATTCTATAAATAGCAGATTTTTTGGAAAATCCAATGTACCACGAACCCTTAAAAATGTTATACACATAGCAGCAGGAAGTCATTCTTCTTACGCTATATCCAACGATGGAACTATTACCGGATGGGGATCGGAAGAATATATAAATACTGCCCATCTCAATGTATTAAAAAACCAAGTAACCCAAATACAAGGTGGCGTAAATTATGCCATTGCTCTGAAAAAAGATGGCACCGTAGATACTTTGAAAAGAGGAATATTAGATACTTCTAAAGTCGAAGGAAGATCCATTCAATATGATTACAGCAACCCCCCCTCTCTTTTGAATAATGTAACATCCATTGCTCAAGTAGGAGGATATCTGAACCTTGCTCTTAAAAGAGACAGCACCATTGCTACCTGGGGACTCATACCTTGGAAACGGGGGATACGACCACTTACAGAACCAAATTTTCAAAGACCTGTTCCTGTTGGCACTCTTACTATCATTGATACTGTTATTGTAGCATATTCTCCTACGCAGCTCACATCTATCTCACAAATAGCTGCGGGATATGCCTTTGCAGGTGCAATAAATAAAAATGAAAAAGTACACCTCTGGGGATACACCCTCAGCGATTATTACCCCGGATATACCAATGAAAGAGGATTTATAGCTCCTTTCAAAGAAGTAAAACGCCTCTCCATAGGCGATTATCATATCCTTGCTATTGGAAAACCCGAAAAACTAAACCAAACTATAACTTTTGCCAATATACCCTCTCCACAACAATGTCAAAGACCTGTTGTTCTCACCGCTTCTTGCAACAGCCGACTCCCTGTATATTTTTCTTCATCAAATACAAACATACGCATAACAGGAAATACCGTAACCCCTCTTTCCACGGGATCTTTTACCATTACCACATTTCAAACAGGAAATGAATACTATTATCCCGCAATCCCTATTTCTAAAACCGTCGCCATCACAAAAGCAACATTCCCATTCTCTGCTTTCTTCTTATCCGAAACTAAAAATGAAATAATTGGAGCAGTAAACACCACAAACATAAACATCAAAATACTATCTCCTCTCGGATATATGCCTACTTTTAAGATATGTAATGAAAACCCACCGTATCATTGTAATAATTACCTACGACTGACAGGTTCTGTAAACATCATCTCATACCAACATGTAAATATACCAGGATTCCTCCCTATTTCCAAAGTAAAAATTACCATAACAGATTCACTTGATTGTTATTCTGTTCCCCCAAGAATAATAGAATATTATCCTATCACAATCAATACAATACCTCCAAAATATTGCAACGAAAGATTTCCTATTCGTGCCACTACCACCAGTTCTCTCCCTATATCTTATAGGAGTTCTGACACAACTATTGCCACTATAAAAGGCGATACTATCATCACCCACAGTGCAGGAACGGTTACCATTACTGCGTCCTTTAGCGGACAAGAAGGATACAACTCCATCTCTCAAGTTATGACCATCAAAAAAATAAAACCCGTTATAAAAGTACAAGCAACATTTCAAAATGATACCCTCACTTTTGCACTCTTAGAACCTCTTAGTAGTGTTCCTCTTCATGTCGATGGATGGGCTATTGAAAGAGAACTAAATGGATACTATAGCACATTTGATGCATACGGAACACTATATAATCAAGGATTTTCTAATCCTCTCCTAATTTATAAAAGTGCTTCCGGTGCTTCTTACCATGCAAACTACCCTTATACTGCATTCTCTCTACGGGTAGTAGATACCAGTAAGTGTTATTCTACATTAGATACCTCTTTATTTATCTATAAAAAACATACCCTTATTCCTAAAAAAACACAAACCATAACTCTCATCGATATTTATAAAACATACGGGGATAGACCATTTGTGGTAACGGCTACCAGCTCCTCTTCCTTCCCTATTACCTATAAAATAGGAAATACCAATATACTCAGTATAGATGCCGATGTTATTACTATCAAAAAAGCAGGAACTACCTCTGTATGGGCTACTCAAAACGGAAATGAAGAATATCTGCCCGACTCCACCAGTGCAAATATTATCATAGCAAAAGCAAAACAAACTATCTCTTTCGATTCCATATCTCCCAAATATATAACTAATGACTATTTCCTGTTAAATGCCTCTGTATCTTCATCTCTCCGACTATCTTTCAGCAGTTCTGATATCCGTAGAGCATCTGTGGACGCATCTCATTATGTCACTATTTATTATACAGGAACTATAACCATTACTGCTTACCAAGAGGGTAACGAAAATTACCATCCCGCTCTCCCTGTTACACGAACACTCATTATCCTACCATCCACTATTAAAAAACGACAAACTATCTCCTTTACTGCAATAGAAAAAACCTACGGAGAAGAGCCTATCTTTTTGCTTGCCGCATCTACTACATCTGGTCTAGACATATCCTACAGCATTGCAGCAAACAATGACGTAGCAAAATTTATATATGATAGCCGAACCATTCAAATACTCAACGCAGGAACTACCTCTATCACCGCAAGACAAATGGGAAACGAATCTTTCTTTGAAGCCCTATCTGTCACAAGAACCCTCATCGTTCATCAAGCAAATCAAACTATTTCTTTCCCACCAATTCCAAAATACACACTTTCTTTTGACAACAATAAAATCCCTCTCCTCGCCGAAGCGACATCTCGCTTACCCGTAGTATCATTTACCTCATCCAACACAGAAATAGGTGTCATTTCCGATCAATATATTATCCTATCCAAACCAGGGACTATCCTCATAACCGCATTTCAAACAGGGAATAGAAACTATAAACCAGCCGAATCCGTTGACATAACCCTCGAAATAGAAGGGATTACTATCCCCGAACTCCATATCCCCAATGTATTCACTCCTAATAACGATGGTGTAAATGATATATTAGCGCCATACACCAAAATAAGTGATACAGAGCAAGAAAACTACCCCTTACAAAACATCTACAAATACTCAGTACTCATCATAAATACAGATGGAACTACTATAGTAGAAAAAGAATCTGTCGTAAACCCTCCAAACCTCCACCTATGGAACGGAACTATAGACAACAAAACAACAATATCAGGAATATTCTTTTACTTGATAACATTTGAAATAAAAGGATATGCAAACACCTCTACTAAAAAGACATATAAAGGATACGTGCATGTAATGAGGTAGAGAATATGTAGAAATTGTAAACAGATTAATTTTTACCAGAGTTTTGGAACTTACCAAAATTTTAAAACTAACACATAGGTTCTACATTAGGTAGTATTCATAAATACATTAAAAACAAATACAATAATTACAAATAATTATTTGTATAGTTTCACTACGTAGGAATACAAATTATATTATAGTTGAAGGGTTCTAAAAATTCAAATCCTAAAAACTGTATCCCTTAAAAATCAATTTTTAGAACCCACCTTTATTTTTTATTCATTTTATATTTTAGATATGTCTTTCCCAATAAACGAGGAATTTTTAGAGGATCTAAAGCAATCCTTAGCAGAAAAAAATGATGATGCCGTGAGGAATAAAATAAAAGGGATGAGAGCTATTGATATATCGCAGCTTTTGTATCTTTTTAATACCGAGTATTCTAAGTATATCATAGATTTGGTAGATATAAAAACGCAATCTAAGATAATAAATAACATAGATGAGTATACTCGGAGGGATTTTTTGAAAGAATTTTCTGCGGAACGGATAGCACTCTTTTTGGAGTATATAGATTCTGATGATTGTGTGGATATACTGATTGAGCAAGAGCAAATTTTTATGAATGAAATAATTAGTTTCATACATAATGAGGAAAAGGCAAATAATATCAGGGAATTACTGCATTATCCTTCTGATAGTGCGGGTGGAATTATGGCAAAAGAACTTATAAAAGTACATTATGATTGGACAGTCGGACAGTGTGTAGAGGAAATAAAAAAACAAGCACAGTGGGTGCGGAAGTTTTATTCTGTTTATGTAGTGGATTCATATGGTAAACTCTTAGGAAGGGTTTCGCCGAAGCGAATTTTGATTTCTGACCACGCACATAAAATAGAAAATATTTATAATAAGCATGTTCATTATGTGGAAGCGAAGCATGACCAAAAACATGTAGCTGACATTATGCAAAAGTATAATTTAGAGGTGATACCTGTAATAAATGCTCATAAAAAACTGATTGGTATGATTACAATAGACGATATTGTAGATGTGATAACAGAAATAGCAGAGACGCAAAGGAATCTTATGGCAGGATACTCGGAGAGTGTTTCAGAGCAACATTCTGTTTGGAAACTGACAAAAGCGAGGTTACCATGGCTTTTTATAGGAACCGCGGGTGGGTTATTGGGGGCAAAATTTATAAGTTTGTTTGAGCAAGAGTTAATGCTCATCCCCGCTATTGCTTTTTTTATACCTCTGATAACAGCCACTGGAGGCAATGTAGGTATACAATCTTCTTCCATAGTAGTGCAGAATATCACCAAAGCAATGATATTTAGAGAAAAAATAACCTTAAAACTTCGTAAGACAATGCTTATTTCTTTTTTGAATGGACTTGTTATAAGTAGTGTTGTGTTTGCCTCTATTTATACACTATATTCTGATCTTTTTTTAGCACTGACTGTTGGGATTTCTCTTTTCGTGGTGATAATCCTTTCTTCTGTTATGGGAACTATTACACCTATATTACTAAATAAAATAAAACTGAATCCTGCATTGGCATCGGGTCCTTTTATTACTACGATAAATGATTTATTAGGATTAACGGTATATTTTATTGTGGCTCTTTTTTTGCATAATTATTTTGCTTTTTAGAGAGAAAGTTATGAATTATAAGTTATTTTAGAGTTTATTGTAACTATTTAGCGCAATAGAAAAAATTATCACAAATTTTATACAATGTAACATATGGTGGGTTCTAAAAATTGTTTTTTAGGTTTTAATTTTTAAAAATATAAGACCTATTTTATATATTTAAAAAGTCAAAAAAAAGTACATATTTTATTCTTATTAGTTTACATTTTTTCTAATTTTTCTAAATAAAACCGTTTGAATTCATCTTTTTTTATATTTTTGTACTGATTGAACACACCTAATGGGTTCTAAAAATTCAAATCCTAAAAACTGTATCCCTTAAAAATCAATAGTTACTAACATTTTTTTTTTGAATAAATCAACTTTTAGAACCCACCTTATGTATTTAGCAATAAAATACTTTTTTATGAGATTTTTGGTTAAAATACCTGCTGATTAGTTACAAAATTATTTCATCGGTTACGCACCCTTCAGATGCTGATTTTACTAATTGTATATACTTTGCGAGGTACCCGTTTTTGGCAGATGGAGGTGGTTTTTTCCATTCCTTTCTTCTTTTTTCCAGTTCTGCTTGGGATATTTTTAGATCTAAGGTTCTGTTATGAATATCTATGCTGATACTATCGCCGTTTTTTATAAGGGCTATATTCCCACCTTCTGCGGCTTCGGGAGTTATGTGTCCTACTACAAATCCGTGTGTTCCTCCCGAGAATCTTCCATCGGTTATGAGTGCTACTTTATCCCCTAATCCTGCTCCCATGATAGCAGATGTTGGTTTGAGCATCTCGGGCATACCAGGAGCTCCTTTTGGTCCCGTATATCTTATAACGATTACCTCTCCATTTTTGATTTTTCCTTGCACTATTGCATCATTTGTCTCTTGTTCACTCTCAAAAACATGGGCTGTTCCTTCGAATGTTTCCCCTTCCTTTCCTGTAATTTTAGCAACAGCACCTTTTTCTGCGAGGTTTCCATAGAGGATTTGAATATGTCCCGTTTTTTTAAAAGGGTTCTGAATGGGTTTTATGATAGTTTGATGGGGAGCGAGGTCTTTGACAGTATCCATATTTTCAGAAATTGTTTTTCCTGTAACGGTGAGACACTCTCCGTGTAGGAATTTTTCTTTGAGTAAAAATTTCATTACTGCGGGTATTCCTCCTACTTTGTGGAGGTCTTCCATGAGATATTTTCCGCTTGGTTTTAAATCGGCTATAAAAGGGGTTTTATCGCTTATATTTTGAAAGTCATGTAATGTGAGAGGTATTTTTGCGGCACGTGCCATAGCGATGAGATGCAGAACAGCATTGGTAGACCCCCCCAAAGCCATTACAAGGGTAATAGCGTTCTCAAAAGATTTTGGAGTCATTATGTCTAATGGCTTTATATCTTTTTGTAGTAAATTTTTTATTGCTTTTCCGATGGAAAGGCATTCTTCATTTTTAGCATTGCTGATAGCAGGATTTGATGCACTAAATGGTAAAGACATTCCCAATGCTTCTATGGCAGAAGACATAGTATTTGCTGTGTACATTCCCCCGCAGGCCCCGGGTCCGGGGCAGGCATTTTTTATAATTCCTTTATAATCTTCTTCTGTTATGGTGCCTGCTACTTTTTGTCCCCATGCTTCAAAAGCAGATACTACATTTAAGTCCTTTCCTTTATAGCATCCAGGGGATATTGTTCCTCCGTATACTAATATACTGGGGCGATTGATTCTTGCTAATGCCATCATAGCACCGGGCATATTTTTATCGCATCCTACCACGGTTATTACCGCATCGTAATATTGGGCATTGACTACTGTCTCTATAGAATCTGCTATGAGGTCTCTTGATGGTAAGGAATATCTCATACCGTCTGTTCCCATAGAGATTCCATCGCTTACACCTATGGTATGAAATATCAAGCCGATAAGTTCTTGGGCGTTAATTCCCTGTTTTATTTCTTTTGCGAGGTCGTTGAGGTGCATATTACAGGGATTTCCATCGTATCCCGTGCTTACTATTCCTACTTGTGCTTTTTTTAAATCTTCTTCGCTTAACCCTATTGCGTGGAGCATGGCTTGTGATGCGGGCTGGGTTTCATTTTGAGTTAATATTTTGCTGTATTTATTAAGCATATAGTATATTATGTTTATAAGATATTTATTGTTTAGGTAATGACTTCTAATTGGAGTTTTTCTTTCATTTCTAAAAGATAAGGATTTTTTTTTGCCAAATATTCAAATTTCTCTCTGTTGGTAAATGGCTTGGTAGTAGTTTTTTTTGGGGGTACGTGTATTGTTATTTTTATATCGGGAATTGAGAGGTTTTTTTGGAGGTATTTTAAAAGTTCTGGTTCTATATTTGAAAAATAATTTTTTTGTAACTCTGATTGGATGTGTATTTCTAATTCATTTTCATTTTTTAAAGAAGGAACTTGTTGAAAAATATTTTTTAATAATTCGCTCTGATGTATGGTCTGTTCATAAAGAGTTTTAAAGTTTTTCCATACTTCTTCTAACGATGCAGTTTTTTTTTGTTCCGATTGGGTATCGGGGGGTTGTATTTGTTCTACTGTATTTGTTTTATTAATACGGAGACTGGGAGTGTCTTTTTTATAAACATGAGCTGAGCTGTCAATAGTTTTTTGGGCAATATTTGTTATTGATGGGCTATTGTCAATTAAACTCGTTTTTTTTTTAATCCCTCTTCTTCATTAGAGGTTTCTTTTTCATTGGGTTCAGTAAGTATTTTATATATTTTGATGAGTGCCAGCTCTACGTGAAGTCTTTGGTTTTTACTCGTCTTATAATATATATCTGCTTGGGATAGAATATCCATTGCGGAAAATAAAAAAGCGGAGGTAGTTGCTTGTGCCTGTGTTTTGTATTGGAGTTTTACTGTTTCCGATGTGTTGAGTAAAGAAATAGTTTCGGGATGCTTACAAATAAACAGATTCCTAAAATGCTGCATAAGTCCTAAAATAAAGTTTTGTCCTTCAAAACCGTATTGTAAGACTTCATCGTAGAGAAGTAGTATATCAGTTATATTTTGATTATTATAAAAGTCTGTTATTTTGAAATAATATTCATAATCAATGATGTGCAGGTTTTTAACTGTGTTTTTGTAGGTAATAGAATTATCCAAAGAAAAAGTGGCGATGAGGTCAAAGAGAGAAAGAGCGTCTCTGAGTGCTCCATCAGCTTTGGAAGCTATAAGATGCAATGCTTCTTCTTCTGTTTTTATATTTTCTTTTTCTGCTACGGTTTGCAATTGTTTTACTATATCTCGTATCTCAATTCTTTTGAAGTCATATATTTGACATCTGGAAAGAATAGTAGGTATCACTTTGTGTTTTTCGGTAGTGGCAAGGATGAAAATAGCATACGAGGGGGGTTCTTCTAATGTTTTGAGAAAAGCATTAAATGCTTGATTGCTGAGCATGTGAACTTCATCTATTATATATACTTTATATTTTCCCTTTTGGGGAGGGTAACGGACTTGTTCTGTTAGGTTACGGATGTCATCTACAGAATTGTTAGAAGCGGCATCTAATTCGTAAATATTTAAGTGTGCGGCTTCGTATATACTTTCTTGTGTGTCAAATTCATTTATCATCCGTGCAAATATTCTTGCGCAGGTGGTCTTTCCAACTCCACGAGGACCACAAAAAAGCATCGCTTGACCAATGTGCTTCGTTTTAATAGCATTTGTAAGAGTCGTAGTGATATGTTCTTGACCTACTACTTCTTCAAATCCTTTGGGTCGATACTTCCTTGCGGAAACTATAAAATTATCCATAGTGTAATTTGCTTTACGTTTTTTACTTTTATATTAAAAAATTATTTTGTATCAAATGAAAAAATGTAATATCTTATTTTTATACAAATAATACAATCTCTTGCATATTTCAGATGCAAAAATATTAAAAAAAGAATAGTATTTGTAAAAACA
The DNA here is from genome assembly GCA_030053935.1 of Chitinophagaceae bacterium. NCBI lineage: Bacteria > Pseudomonadati > Bacteroidota > Chitinophagia > Chitinophagales > Chitinophagaceae > Chitinophagaceae bacterium. The sequence goes on along the minus strand of JASGCU010000023.1, from coordinate 18,222 downwards.
TCTATTTTTAGTGGTATTGTATGGAAAATAAAAATATTTTATATACCATTATGAAAAAGACTATCCTCAGCTCTCTTCCGTTTCTTCCCAATTTAGAATTTTTTTCTCTGTTATTGGGAAGTAATGCCGTGACTTTTGATATACACGAGCATTATATAAAAGGAACATACCGAAATAGATGTGAAATACTCTCCGCTCACAAAGTTCTGTTTTTAACCGTTCCTGTGAAACACGAGAAAATGAAATCTTCTTTCAAAGATATAAGAATTGACTACCAACAAAGATGGGAAAATAGAATGTGTAATGCTATCCGATCTGCATACGGGAAGTCGGCTTTCTTTGACTTTTATGCAGATATTTTTTTTAAGACGCTCCACTCTCGTTATGAAAAACTATGGGAACTCAATCACAGGCTCTTTCTTACTTGCAACAAAATGTTGAACGCAACAATAGAGTATGAGTTTTCTCAAAACTATATTACTCCAAATACAGGTGATCATTGGATAGATATACGGGAATTAAAAAAAAGGGATAACAAACATTTTATGTCTATGGATAAAAGATTTTGTAATTATTACCAAATGTTTGGCAATACTTTCATTCCTAATCTCTCTATTATAGATTTTTTATTTTGTAAAGGAAAGTTTTTTTAATGAGCTATGATTCCACAATAATTTCTTTACGTCCTTGTGGTATATTATTTTCTTTTTCAAAAGACACAAAGTTCACAAAGAATCCATAATGGCACAAAACGTACTGTTTTTACCATTCCCTCATTTCTATTTTTTCCCAATATTAATAAAAGCATCTATCATTTTGAGGGCGGATATAGCGAATTCTGTTCCTTTATTTCCGTATATTCCTATGGTTCTTTCCTCTGCTTGTTTTTTAGTATTGGTAGTGAGTACTCCAAATATGATAGGTTTATTGTATTGGAGCATTACTTTTGTTATTCCGTAAGTAACTGCTTGGCAGATATAGTCAAAATGGGGGGTATCGCCCCGTATCACACATCCTATGCAAATAATGGCAGATATATCATGGGATAGAGCAATTTTTTGAGCTGCCACTGGGAGCTCATAAGCTCCTGGAACCCATAAAGACAGTATACGTTCTTCGGGAATACCATTTTTTTGGAGAGTTTGTAAAGACGCATTGTATAAGGATTCTGTTATATCTTTATTCCATTCCGCAGTGATGATTCCTATTTTTTGAAAAGAATCAAAGAATTGAGGTGAGAGTGTGATTTTTTTTATTTTATTTTCAAAAGAGTTCATTATGATTTTAGCAAATTATTTTTGTTTGTATATAAATATTATGAGAAAGGGTTGCTCTTATTGCAAGCGGTGAGTATTTGTTTTTGAAATTCGGTTTCGTTTTCTATTATTTTTATGTGTATGGGAATATAAAAGATGGGCATTTGCGTAATTTGTTCTTGAAATAAGGGAGAGTTGAGTTTTACAAAATCTTTTTCGGTGGTGAATAGGTTTGTGTTTTTATTTTTTTTCCAAAAAGAAAAGATGTCTTGTAGGTTTTTTTCTGTATAGAGATGGTGGTCGGGAAAGGAGAAATGTTGTATAATATTTTTTTTTTCTTCTTGTAATTTTTGTATGAGAGGGGTGGTGTTTGCTATTCCTGTTATTAAAATTATGTCATTGGTAGAGTTCTTTTCTTTTCCGAAGGGGATAGGACTATTATAGAGAAGAGTGCTAAAAAAAATAGGTGTGTCTTTTTTGGTGTATTTTTCTATGTTTTTGGTAAAATATATTTTTTGAGAAGTTGAAATAACAGGAGGGCATTTAGTTATGATGACTATATTAGTTCTTTGAGCATTATGTCTGCTTTCACGTAGCATACCTAATGGAAAAATATAATCTTTAAAAAAAGGTTTTTCAAAAGTGGTGAGTAGTATTTTAAAATGGGGGTTGAGAGAGCGGTGCTGATAGCCATCATCCATGAGAACTACTGGGGACTTGTGTATTGTGAGTATTTTTTTTATTCCTAAAACTCTATTTTCAGATACATACAGACATATTTTAGAAAAGTATTTTTGAAAAATAAGAAATGGTTCGTCCCCTATGGTAGTGCTGGAGTCCTCATGAGATGCGATTCTAAACCCGCTTGTTTTCCTGCCGTACCCTCTGCTTAAAATACATGGATATATGTTTTTACTGTATAAAAAATGTATGAGATATTCTATAAGGGGGGTCTTTCCACTTCCGCCCATTGTGAGATTTCCTACACAAATGATGGGTATTGGAAAGGTGATAGATGGGATTATTTTTTTATTGTATAAAAAGTTTTTTATACCACTTGCTGTCACAAATATGGTATAAAAAGGAGCTAAGAATATTCTTTTAATAATAATTTTTGTTGACATTTGGGATAAAAAGAGTTATATTACTTGCAGACGATTTTATTTATATAAAAGATCTTTCTTTGCAAAGGAATTTGTTGTTCTTTCTTATTTTTCACATATTGGACTCCATAGAGATATACATTATTTTCATACCATTTTTCTAAATGTGCAATGTGGGTTGCTCTATATTCTAGTTCGTCATCGGGGTATTTTAGTTTGATGCTATTGCGTTTTTCAGTTTGTATATCTTGGGATTGGATAATTCGGGAGCGAATTTCCCCTTGGTGAATATACAGCATAGTTATAGAGTTTTCTGAGGTAACTGTTGCAATATTTTTTTCCAATGTATATGAAGAAACATTATCTACTGCAAAAGAATTATCCCAAAGAATCTCACCTGCATTATTAAAAGAGATTATGACAACGTAAGTATATTCATATTTTACGGGATAATATGTGTAATTACTATATCTGTATTGATTTTGATAAGGAAAGTAATTATTAAAAGAAAAAGGGTTGTATAGGTTGTTATTTCTGTTATAAATTGGGTAGTATACCTCACCTATAAGAATATGTTCGTTATTTTTTCGTATTGTATTGTGGAGTAATATTTTATTGGCGATGTGTAAATGCGAACTCTTTAGTTTTTTTTTTTCTGCTTTTTTTTGCATTCTTTTTTGGTGTTTTGGTTTCATATAAGAAAAGAAATTTTTTAACTCTGAATAGTATGTATAGTAGATATCTTGTTGCTCATCTTTATTGATTTTTGCCACATAAATTCCTTGGGAATACTCTGAAAAGTTTTTACCAAATACTCCTGCAATATACAGTTCATCATCTACAACGCCTATTGATGTTCCATTAATAAGTCCTTTATCAAGAGATGGTTTGAGAGGAACTTCATATACTAAATTTCCATCTAAAGAAAATACTTTCATAGTTACTGTATTTGTTTGGTATTTTTCTTCGGATACGAAAACAGTAAATAATTTTGATAGATTATCTGTATGTATAGAAAGTATATTACTTCTATTTTCATAAAAACCTGGGAGTATGGTTGTTTTTTTTTCGTTGAGATTATGAATAATAACAACAGGTTTATGTTCAAACGTTCCTCCAAAGAGAGTAGTGTTTTCGGTGACTTCAAATTGTGTAAGGGATAATTTTATCAATACATCTATAGCAAATACTTGTATGTTTCCATCAAATAGTTGTAGGTCTATTACGAAAAATTCATTTTGTTTGAATTCTTTTTCTTGAAATAGGATATATAAATGTTCTTTTTCATAATCGTATCCTCTTATAAAAAATCCGAATGGGAGTATATATTCTTTTATCCATGCGGTATTCAGGTCTGTATCTAATAGGAGGATTTTCCACAGAAAACCTTTTTCATTTCTGGTATTTGTTTTTTGGAAAAGGATAATTCCATTTTCTTCGCAAGAGAATATTTCGTAGTTTTCCCAATCATCTGTATTCATTGAAAATTCTATTCTCTTGGGCTGTGTTATGAATTCGTCTTCGGGGGGAGGTATTTTTTTTTTCCTTATTTGAGGAAATGCAGAGTTTGATGCAAGCAATACAATCGATAGGAGTATGAACCATTTTTTCATAGTATGTATCAGTAAGATATTTTTGGACAAATGATTTGTGAAACACTCGTATTTGTTATTACAAAAAAAACACATACTAAAAATAATATGTGTTTTTCATATATTCTATTGTTCTACTACTTTTACTTCTAAGTTGTCTAATACATCTCTGTATCCTTTGTCTATGATTTGGTCATTGTCTTGGAGTCCAGTTAGTATTTCCGTTTCCCCATCAAAACTTGCTCCTAATGTTATAGATATTTTTTGAGCGGTTGTTTTTGTTTCTGTTTTTGAAATTTTATAAATATAATATCCCGATAGATCTCTTTGTATGAGTCGAGTAGGGATTGTTATTGCTTTTTTATTGAGATAATCTATAAGATATACAAGGGCAGTTTGATTGGGAAGGATTGAAAAAGGTGCTTGAGGAAGATTTATATCTATTTTGAATGATCTGCTTTCGGGATTAATGACTTGTTGGACTGATGATATGGAGGATTTAATGGTTTTATTTTGTTCGGAAAAATATATTTTTACGGGTTCTCCATCATGAAATTTTCCTGTGTAGGATTCTGAAACATCTACTTTTATAGACATATTGGTAGGACTAACGATTCTTATAAGTGGTATTCCGGGGGAAACTATTTCTCCGTTTTTTGCAAAGATATGATCTATTTTTCCATTAAATGGTGCTCGTATACTTGTTTGTAACATTTGTGATTCTACTGTTGCTAATCTATTTTCAAGTCCTTCTTTATTCGTTTTTGCTTGAAGATATTGGAGTTCTGTTCCTATTTTTTTCTCCCATAGGGCGGATTGTTTTTCAAACATTGTGCGTGCCATCTCTAGGTTGTTTTTTATCTCGTTTAAAGAATTTTCTAAAATACTCCCGTCAAGTTGTATTAGTTTTTGTCCTTCGTTTACCCATTGTCCTTCTTTTACAAAGATGTTGATAGTTTTTGCTAATGTTTCTGCACTGATAATGACGTTGTTACGAGATTCTACGTTCCCCCTCATTTCAATTTCGTGATGAAATTCTTTGGTAGATAGTTTTAGTGTGGTGACTAATGTGATATTTTCTTGTATATTTTCACCTGTTTTGGAATAGATATCTTGTATTTCTTTTTCTATTTTTTTTATTTTTCCTCCTAGTTCTGAATATTCTTGTTTATATTTTAAAAGTATTTTCTTTTTTTCTTCTACTGTGTTTTCAGTTTTATTACACCCTTCAGATAAAAGCATTCCTGCTACAATAATTCCTATTATTTTTTGTGTTTTCATTTATTTTTGTTTTCTTAATATTCCTAATGATTTTTCTAATTCAATTTTTGCAATAATGACATCGTAAAGGGCGGAGTAGTAAACCACTTGTGCTTGTTTAAAAGCGGCATCTGCTTCTGTAAGTTCTAAATTACTGCCTACCCCCTGTTCATATTTTAGTTTTGTGGTATTATAAATTTCTTGCGATAGTTCTCTATTTTGTTTTTGTATTTCTAAATTTTCCAAACTATATTCTATTAAATTTTTTGCTTGCTCTATTTCTAAGTCAATTTTTTTTTTTGTTAAACTCATTTGATGCTCAATTTGTTGACTTTCTATTTTAGATTGTTGTACCCGAAACACTCTTGCAGAGCCATCAAAAATAGGCATGGTAATATGTATTCCTATAGTTCCTGATGATAGCCATCTGTCTGCTCTATAATATTGAGAAATATTAGAAGTAGCGGTATTAAAACCATAATAACCTGCTATATTTACTACTGGCAGGTATTGAGATTTTAATCTGATAGAATTGAGATTTGACAGAGTTTTATTTGTTTGTAGAATAGAGTATTCTATTCTCTTGTCATAATAAAAAATGTCAGATTCTGTAGAAGGGACGTCTAAGGAAACGTATTCTAATTTATCTGTGAGAATAATTGGTTCATTGAGGTCTATTCCCATTTGAAAATTGAGGAGTTTATACCCAAGTTCATTCAGTTTTTTAAATTTATTTAATTCTACGCGTATATTATTAAAAGAGAGTCGTATTCTATCTACGTCTATTTTCCCTACATATCCATTTTGGAACATAATTTGTGTTTCTTTCAGTAAGGAATCTAATCGAGAAAAATTATTTTCTAATACAGTTATTCTTTGAGTGTTTATGAGAACGTTATAATATGCTTTCATAACTGATTCTGTAATATCTATCTCTGTTTTTTCTACATTTTTTACAGAAAGTTCTTTATAAACTTTTGCGGCTTTTAATCCAACAAAATAAGAGCCATCAAATACGAGTTGGGAAAGGCGTATACCTGCATTTCCATCGTATGTTTGTTGCACTGTAAATTTTATATCAGGAATAGAGTCAGCATTTATCTTAGCATTAGGATTTCCTAATCTTGCAAAACCAGCCCCGCTCACTAAGGATGATTGTGGAATCGGATTTGCATTAAAGGCAACGGAAGCATTTACTTGGGGCATTCCTGTTGCAATTAATTCATCTACTCGTGCTTTTGATTTTGGTACCTCTAACTGTGCTGTTTTTATTTGTTCATTATTTTGTAATGCAATGGATATTGCTTCTTCTAATGACAAACTTCTGCTACCTTTATTATTTATTTCTTGTGCTTGTGCGGTAAAAGATACCGATGCAAAAAGACAAGTAAGCGTAAAAAAAATATAATATATTTTCATTTTTATTAAAATTGTTCTGTTTTAGATTCTATTTATTTGCAAAAGACAAAAATAACTTAAAAAAGTTAATTACCAAAAAAATGTATCGGAAGGCATTTATTTTTAAAAATTATTTATGAAGTATAAACATTTTATTATTAAAGACCTTTTTTTTTACTAAAATAAGAGTTATTCACGAGTATTTGTTTTATTCTTTTGCTTTCGCAGAGAGAATAATATCCTTTATCGTCTTTTAAGATGTGGTATGTATTATTATGTAGGGGAGAGAATACATGTATAATGGTATTTTTATTGCTATCAATATCTTGGATAGAGATGGAATAGAGTGCTTGTGTTTTCATTATACTATCGTATTCGTTTTTTTGTCCTGCACTTATGTATTCATTTGTATAAAATTGATTGAAGTGCGATAGATAGTTTGATAAAGCAATAGAATCAATCTCTTTTATGTTTGCTACTTCTATATGATCTTTTTTAAAAGAGAGAGATACATTATGTATACTATCTAAAAGATTTACTACTTTTAGAGATATCAGAGTTCTTGCATCGCTTTGAAAAATAATTCTATTTCTCCATTGGTTTTCGGTAAGTTCAAAGATACCTGCTACATAACTATTATATCCGGGTATTTCTATTTTATATATTTTGGAAGTATTTTCTAGTTGTAAATATGTTTCTGTTTTGGTTTTGTTTCCTGTTATAAAAAAAGAGGATATGGTTTGTTCTTGATTTTTGAGAATTACTTTTATGGTATTTGCAAATAACTCTTGTGTGTTTATTTTTTGAGATACTTCTTGTTTTACTCTATTGAGATGGAGGGTTTGTAATAAGATACTTATGAAAGATTCATCGGCTATAAATGTATTATTTATTGTCCAACTACTTTCTTTTTGAGAGAGTATAATGGTGTCTCTTTCTTTTCGTATTTCTATTTTTGTAAGGAGTAGAGGATACTGTATTTGAAGTATATCTGTCCCTTGAATGGTGTTATTTTTGGATAGTGAGTTATAGTAAAGAAAGGATAGTAGAATTAAAAATAAGAGTGTGCAGAGTATGGAGAGTTGTTTTTTTATAGAATTCATTTGTAGTAATTATTCTGATAGCAACTATAAGAGAGATTACTCTATTTTATATGTCCATACGGGTACGAATGAGTGATTTACCACATTTTCTGCTATAGATTCGCTAAGTAAATGTATAACACCTGTATGTTGTCTTGTTCCTAAGGCAACAATATCAGCTCCTATTTGAAAGGCAAAATGTTTTATTCCTTCTTCTTCTGTAAAATCGTTATAAATGGTTTTTGTATATTTTTTTATGTTATACTTACCTATAAACCATTCTATATCTGACATATCTTTACTGTACGGATTAAAGTGAGCAGGTGTGTTTACTTTGACTAGGTGTAAGTATGCATGGAACATTCTTTGAATATTAAGGAGTTGTCGGACAAGGTCGTCTGTTATATTTTTAAAATCGGATGCGAAGACGATATTTTTTATAGTACTCTGCATTGGTTCACGAATAGTAATGACGGGACATGGGGAATGCCTCACTACTTTCTCTGAGTTAGAACCAATAAATATCTCACTCATACCTCTGGCCCCTGATGTTCCCATAATAATAATGTCTGCATTCAACTCTTTTGCTTGTTTGATGAAAGTTTTCACAAAAGTACCCATGGTTATAATGTATTCTATTTCTGTACCTTTGTATTTTTCATCTTCACAAAGTTCAGCGAATCTTTCTTTTGTTTTTTCAATAAGTAAAACAGTGTATGTTTGTTCTTCTTGTGAAACAAACGTTGTAACTTCTCCTGTTTCTGAAGAACTTGTGTGATTTGGTATTTCTATTATATGAATTAAAACTATTTTTGTTTTTTTTATTTTAGCAGTATCTACTGCAAAATCTAAGGCATAGATAGATTCTTTTGAAAAATCTATTGGTACTACTATTGTTTTCATAAGTATTATGTTATTTTATCATTAAAAAAATTTATAAGTTGTATAATATTTTATTTTATTATTTGGAAAAATCTATTCCACCGTATTTTTTGAAAGAAAGGTTTTTGAGCATCGGTGCTAAGCCATATAAAAGAAGCTTCTCCTACAATATGATCTTCGGGAACAAAGCCCCAAAATCTACTGTCTTCTGAATTATGTCTGTTATCTCCCATCATAAAATAGTAATTTTGTTGAAATGTATATTCTTTTACTTCTATTCCATCTATAAATAACTTTCCATTCTTTATAAATGGTTTTTTTATTTTTTCATAATTTATAATAGTAGAACCATATTTTTTCAAGATGGTATCTGAAAGAGTTATTTTTTGTCCTTTATAAGGTATTACTAGGGGACCAAAATGGTCTTGATTCCATGGAAAGTATTTTGCATTCGGAAATATTCTTGGATTTGTTTGTTCTTGAGGAAATGTGGTGTTTAATATATCTATTATGAAAGGTTCTTTTTTCATTTCTTCTATAGTTTTGGGAGAGGTGTGTACTAAATATCCTCCTTGCATAGGGGTAATTTCCCAGATATTATATTTTTTAAATACACGGTCGCTGATAGTTTGATTTGTGTGGATATAATATCTAAATTGCATATTAGGTGGATTTTCCGAAGCTTTTTTATTTATATATACTTGGGTATTTTTTATTTCTATGGTATCACCTGCTATAGCTACGCATCGCTTTATATAATGAGTTTTGATATCTACGGGGCTTTCTAACTCAGGTGGGTAATTAAATACTACTACATCATTTCTATCAATAGAACTTATTCCAGGGAATCTGAACATTGGTAGTGTTATCCAGTTCAGATAAGAGGGTATTTCGGTGAGCCATATTTTTTGATGTGTTAATGGTATTTGAAGAGGAGTTTCAGGGGTTCTTGGTCCGTATGATATTTTATTTACAAATAAAAAATCTCCTACAAGGAGTGAATTTTCCATTGATGGAGTAGGTATTACGTATGCTTCCATAAAACCCCATCGGAGTAATGATGCAAATATTACTGCAAATATTATAGAATCTGCCCATTCCCGAAAGATTCCTTTTTTCTGTTTTTCTGTTTTCTTTGTTGGTATTAATTTTTGAAAGAATTTATTTTTCATTTTATTGTTAATGTGCTATTTATAGTATGTTTATAATACGTTATCTATACTAATACGTTATCTATACAGAGTAGATTTTACTGCTTGTATTGTTTTTTCTACATCGGGTAAAATATAGTCAATGAGAGTGGGTGCGTAAGGGAGAGGTACATCTTTATTGGTCACCCTTCTGATAGGGGCATCTAGATAGTCAAAAGCATATCTTTGTATATGATAGGTTAATTCAGATGCTATAGAGCCGAGAGGCCAAGCTTCTTCTACGATAACTAAACGATTTGTTTTTCGGACAGAATCTACTATGGTTTGATAATCTATAGGACGAACAGAACGAAGGTCTATTACTTCCGCTTGGATATTTTCCTTTTGGAGTATTTTCTCTGCTTCTATGATTGTTTTCATTATTTTTCCAAATGATACTAAAGTTACATCTTTTCCCTCTTTTATTATTTTTGCCGTTCCAATGGGTATGAGATATTCTGTTGTAGGAACTTCCCCTTTATCGCCATACATAAGCTCGGATTCCATAAAAATAACAGGATCGGGGTCTCTTATAGAAGATTTTAATAGTCCTTTTGCATCATAAGGATTGGAAGGAACGACTACTTTTAATCCCGGTGTGTTTGCATACCAATTTTCGAAGTTTTGAGAATGTTGTGAACTTAATTGTCCTGCATTTCCGGTTGGTCCTCTAAATACAATGGGAACATTTATTTGTCCTCCGGACATAGACATCATCTTTGCAGCTCCATTTATGATTTGATCTATTGCTACTAAAGAAAAATTAAATGTCATAAATTCGACTATGGGTTTTAAGCCATTTATAGCTGCTCCTACACATATTCCTGCAAATCCTAATTCTGCTATGGGAGTATCTATGACCCTTTCTGCACCAAATTCTGCAAGCATACCCTGGCTTACTTTATATGCTCCATTATATTCTGCTACTTCTTCTCCCATCAAAAATACCGTTGCATCTCTTCGCATTTCCTCACTCATCGCTTCTCCTAATGCTTCCCTGAATTGTAACTCTCGTTCTTTCATAATGTAATAGTAAAAAAATTATTGAGCATTTTTGATAAGTTCAAACATATTTTTGTATACCTACTCGTATTCAAAAACAAATTTATATAATAATAGTATTTATTAAAATATTTTTTGCAATATAAAAAATTATTCATAAAGATATACATTTATTATGTAAAAAATCAAAAAACATATAATAAAACTGAATTATATAAGGTTCCTCTCTGAAAAGTTCCTTTTGATACATTTATATTTTTGGATCTGTTTGATTATCAATAGTTTTAAAACTCAGTATCTCGTAAAAGTGATTTTTCGAGGTGGTCTTAGTACTATAATAATTTATTTTCTTTATGTGAGTATTGGGTTAGTATTTTTATGTTAGAGATGTGTTACTGTATTTATTTTTATACTATAAATTGAAAAAGAAAGAAATCATTATAGTCAAATACAAATTTTCATTCTTGTGGGATTTGTATATATCAATTTTTAGAGTTTTCCGTAATAAAAAAATTTCACGATGGAAACTGTGGGATCATTGGGGAAAGTTTATTCTTTTGCAAAGGTTTTATTAATTTCAATATTAGCAAAAGCTATTGTATTTTTGTTGGTAAGGGATATTTCAATAACGGAATCTTTTTCTACTTTATTAGCTAAGATATCTTTTGAGAGTGGATTCAGTATGAGTTTTTGCATAATTCTTTTGAGGTGTCTGGCACCAAATTGGGGGTCGAAACCTATATTTGCTAAGTATGCTAATACTTCATCTGTTGCTTCTATGTAGATATTATTTGCTTTTAATCTTTCTTGGATATTTTTAAATTGAATTTTTACTACTTTTATAATATCTTCTTCGGATAGAGGGTGGAATAGTATTATTTCATCAATTCTATTGATAAATTCTGGGCGTATAGTTTGTTTCAAAAGGGTTAAGAGTTCTTGTTTTGTGTCCTCTAAAATTTGTTCTTTGTTAAAACTTTCTGCTTTTTCCATATTTTCTTGAATGATATGGGAACCGAGGTTTGTAGTCATAATAATGATAGTATTTTTGAAAGTAGCTACTCTTCCCTTGTTATCTGTTAATCTGCCGTCATCTAAAACCTGTAAAAGTATGTTAAACACGTCTGGATGTGCTTTTTCTATTTCGTCCAAGAGTATAACAGAATATGGTTTTCTTCTCACTGATTCTGTCAGTTGCCCTCCTTCTTCATAACCAATATATCCTGGTGGTGCTCCAATAAGTCGGCTTACATTATGTTTTTCTTGGTATTCGCTCATGTCTATTCGTATCATCGCTTGCTCATCATTAAATAAATAATCAGTAAGTGCTTTAGCGAGTTCTGTTTTTCCGACACCTGTAGTTCCCATGAATATAAAAGATCCTATTGGTCGTTTTGGGTCTTGTAGTCCTGCTCTGCTTCTTCTTACAGCATCAGCGATAGCGGTAATGGCTTCTTTTTGTCCTGCAACTCTTTTAGAGAGTTCTTCTTCTATGTGGAGTAGTTTTTCTCGTTCGCTTTGGAGCATTTTAGTAACAGGTATTCCTGTCCATTTTGCTACTATTTCTGCAATATCATTTGCTTCTACTTCTTCTTTGAGGAGGGCTTCTCCTTGTATCTCTTTTATTTTTTGTTGCAGTTGTTTGAGTTTATTTTCAGATTCTATAATTTTACCGTATCTGATTTCCGCTACTTTTCCATAATCTCCGGATCGTTCTGCTTGTTCGGATTCTATTTTTAATTTTTCTATGCATTCTTTTTCTTTTCGTATATTTTGAATGGTTTTTTTTTCATTTTCCCATCGAGATTTGAGAATGTTTCGTTGTTCTGAAAGCGATGCGATTTCTTTAGAGAGAGAGAGTTCTTTTTCTGTATCTTTTTCTCTTTTAATTGCTTCTCTTTCTATTTCGAATTGCATAATTTTTCTATTGAGTTCGTCTAATTCTTCGGGAATAGAATCAATTTCTATGCGGAGTTTGGAAGCTGCTTCATCTATGAGATCTATTGCTTTATCGGGTAAAAATCTATCAGAAATATAACGGTGAGAAAGTTCTACTGCGGCAATCACTGCGGCATCTTTAATTCTTACTCCGTGGTGGAGTTCGTATCTATCTTTAATTCCTCTTAGAATAGAAATGGCATCGGTAGTATCTGGTTCATCTACCAGTACCGTTTGGAATCGTCTTTCTAGGGCTTTATCTTTTTCTATATATTTTTGGTATTCTTTAAAAGTAGTAGCACCGATGGTGTGGAGTTCTCCTCGGGCAAGTGCGGGTTTTAAGAGATTTGCAGCATCCATAGCACTTTCACCTCCTCCACCAGCACCGATAAGGGTATGGATTTCATCAATAAAGAGAATTATTTGTCCATCGCTTTCCACCACTTCTTTTATAACAGATTTAAGGCGTTCTTCAAATTCTCCTTTATATTTAGCCCCCGCAAGTAGTAATCCCATATCGAGGGTATAAATACACTTATTTTGTAATCCTTCGGGAACATCTTTTTGCACAATTCTTTGTGCCATCCCTTCTACAATTGCTGTTTTACCAACTCCTGGTTCCCCTAACAAGAGGGGATTATTTTTTGTCCTGCGAGAAAGTATTTGTAAAACCCGACGTATTTCTTCATCCCGTCCTATAACAGGATCTATTTTTCCTTGTTCTGCAAGAACGTTTAGATTCTTTGCATATCTTTCTAAGCTTCTATATTGAGCATCGGAATTTGGGTTTTTCACAGTGCTTCCGCTTCGTAAATCTTTTATTGCTATTCTGATGAGTTTTTCTAAAAAACCTACTTCCACTAAAAGGTTTCCTATCTGGTCTTTTCCCGTAGCTAATGCTAAAAAAATATGTTCTATTGCTACATATTCATCTTTAAACTCTTTCAAGAAAGATGTAGATCTTTGTAGGACCGCCAAGGAGTTTTGGGATAAATAAGTATCTCCTGTGATGGAAACCTTGGGGTAAGTATGTAAGATACTGTCTAATCGTTCCGTTAAAAGAGATTTATTTACGGAGCATTTTTTGAGAAAGAAACCCATGAAATCATCTTCTTTCATAATAGATTTTAACAAATGTCCGGGTTCTACTGTTTGTTGTCCCGAACTTACTGCCAGCTGGGCAGCGTTTTGAATAATATCTTGCGATTTAGCTGTGTAGTTATTAAAGTTCATTTTTTTTTTTAGTAAAACCAATAATAATAATAAAGACAAAATACGTTCCACAGCTGTTTTAAGACATTTTGGCAGTTATTCTTTTTTACCCACTGTTTTATGGGTAAGTGATTTGATATGATTCCGAATACTATAAAGAGGGGTTCTAAAAATTGATTTCTTCAAAAAAAAATGTTGTATGCAACGTCTCTACTATTGGTTTTTTACATTTTTAATTCGCAACGGTAATAAAAAATCCGCGTTCCAATATTATCTTATAGAAAGCTGATAACGCTAATTTACAACGCTGATTTAACAAAAATAAAAATAAGATATGAAATTTTATTATATTTTTGTGTAAAGTGAGTAAAAGAGTTATTTTTTGTTTATTATCGTATAATGAGCATTTATATTTCCATAGTATCATTTAGGTATCCATAAAATTTCATAAGTATCAATAAAAAAAAATAAAAAACATGGCATCATTATCATCAATAAGTATTAGACGACCTGTATTAGCATTGGTTATGTCTATTGTGATTGTTTTATTTGGAGTAATAGGATTTAGATTTTTAGGTGTTCGAGAGTATCCGAGCGTGGATCCGCCGATAGTATCTGTTTTCACAAGTTATGTAGGTGCGAATGCAGATATTATAGAATCACAAATTACGGAGCCTCTTGAGGAATCTATCAATGGTATAGCAGGTATAAAACGTCTCACTTCTACGAGTAGAGATGGTTCGAGTGTTATTACGGTTGAGTTTTCGTTAGATGTGGATATGGAGGCTGCGACGAATGATGTGCGAGATAGGGTTTCTCGTGCCGTATCTAACCTTCCTCCCGACTGTAATCCTCCAACGGTGCAAAAAAATGATGCGGATTCTTCTCCATTAGTTTTTTTAGGTATCCAAAGTGATAAGCGATCTCTCTTAGAACTTACAGATATTGCTTATAATACTTTTAAGGAGCGGTTTCAAACTATAAAAGGAGTATCCTCAGTTCAGGTATGGGGAGAGAAGAAGTATTCTATGCGTCTTTGGATGTCTCCTGATAAACTTGCTGCGTATAAGTTAAGCCCTTTAGATGTTTTATCTGCCATAACAAGGGATAACGTAGAATTACCTTCGGGAAGAGTAGAGGGATTTAATACAGAACTTTCTGTTCGTACCTTGGGCAGATTAACTACCGATGATGATTTTAATAATTTGATACTGAAAGAAGAGGGGAATAATATAGTAAGATTCTCTGACGTAGGCAAAGCAGTATTAGGGGCTGAAAATTTGCGTACGGTTTTAAAAAGAGATAGTATTCCTATGGTAGGAATAGTATTACTTCCGCAGCCTGGTTCTAATGTGATAGAAATAGTAGATGAATTTTATAGGCGTTTAGAGTTTTTGAAAAAAGATATTCCTGCGGACATACAGCCTGTTATTGGTTTTGATGTATCCAAATATGTAAAGCAATCTATATATGAAGTAGAGGAGACGATATTTTTAGCATTTCTATTAGTTATACTTATCATCTTTGCTTTTTTGAGAGATTGGCGTTCAACTCTTATTCCCATAGCATCTATACCAATTTCGTTGATAGGTACTTTTTTTATAATGTATTTAGCAGGTTTTTCTATCAATGTTCTTACTTTATTAGGAATAGTATTAGCAATAGGAATGGTGGTAGATGATACTATTGTAGTTTTAGAGAATATTTATACAAAAACAGAAAACGGAATGGATCCGAGAGAAGCTGGTATAAAAGGTTCTGAGGAGATATTTTTTGCTGTTATATCTACTACTGTTGCTTTAGCGGCGGTTTTTATGCCTGTTGTATTTTTGAGTGGTCCTACAGGTCGTCTTTTTAGAGAATTTGGGATTGTGGTTGCGGGTTCTGTTATCATTTCTGCGTTTGTTGCCCTTACTCTTACCCCTATGCTTGCAACCAAAATTTTAAAGCGGAATGAAAAAAAATCATGGTTTTATTATAAAACAGAACCTTTCTTTGAATGGATGCACTCTTTTTATAATAGAACCCTTGCATCATTTATGAAAAAAAAATGGATAGCATTACTCATTGTTTTTTTCTCTTTTTCACTCATCGGAGTATTAATAAAAACTCTTCCATCAGAACTGATCCCTTCTGAGGATAGAAATGAATTTAGAATTATGTCCACCGCCCCCGAAGGTTCTACTTTTAACTATATGACTACCTACTTAGATAGGATGTATAGCTTGGTAAAAAAAGAAGTTGCGGAAGTAGATGGAATAGTAAGTGTTACGAGTCCTTCTTTTGGTGGAGGTTCAGGAGTAAATTCTGGTTTTACTCGGCTTATATTAGTAGATGCCAATAAAAGAAAGCGATCCCAACAAGAGATAGTCAATGCCATTACTCCAAAAATTATGCAACAAACCGAGGCAAGGTCTTTTATTACTCAACCAGCTTCTATTGGAAATAGAAGGGCAGGGCTTCCCGTGCAATTTGTCATACAAGCACCCACTGTAGAAAAGCTACGAGAAAAGATACCCCTCTTTATGCAAGAAGCAAGTAAAGACCCACATTTTAGTTTTGTGGATATAAACCTAAAATTTACAAAACCAGAGATAAACATAGACATAGACAGAAATAAAGCCCGCAATTTAGGAGTATCTATCCGAGATATAGCCCAAACCTTACAATTAGGAATGAGCGGAAGTCGTTTCGGATATTTTATAATGAACGGAAAACAATATCAAATTATTGGGCAAGTAGAGTTAGAAAACAGAAACGACCCTCGTGATATTCGTTCTCTCTATGTAAAAAATCAAAGAGGAGAATTAGTGCAATTGGACAATCTCATTCGTATCAATGAAAGAAGTACACCACCGGCTCTCTACAGGTTTAATAGATTTGCCTCTGCTACTATATCTGCATCTATAGCTCCGGGTTATACTATAGGGGATTGCATTCAGGCAATGGAAAACATCGCCAAAAAAACCTTAGATGAAACATTTGCAACCGATTTAGAAGGTACCTCCGCAGAATATCGTGACTCTTCCTCCAGCTTGTATTTTGCCTTTGTTTTTGCCTTAGTACTTATTTATTTGGTTCTTGCCGCACAATTTGAAAGCTTTCGTGACCCCATAACCATAATGATAACCGTACCAATGGGCATAGCAGGTGCTTTTCTATCTCTTTGGTATTTCAATCAATCCCTTAACCTGTTTAGTCAAATAGGAATTATTATGCTCATAGGGTTGGTTACCAAAAATGGAATACTCATAGTAGAGTTTGCAAATCAAAAAATAGAAGAAGGTATCCCCGTCCAAGAAGCAATCATATCTTCCGCAGAACAAAGATTTAGACCCATCTTAATGACCAGTTTCTCTACTATATTAGGAACATTACCCATAGCCCTTGCCTTGGGAGCAGGTTCAGAAAGCCGTGTTTCTATGGGAATAGCCATTATTGGAGGACTCATATTCTCTACTTTTCTTACCCTTTATGTTATCCCCGCCATGTATATGTATATAACAGATAAAAAAAAGAAATGAATGCACCTTAGCTATATGTGTGTAAAAAAAAATAAATAACTCACATTACGCAAAAAAAAAATCTAAAAGAAATCAAACAAGCCCCCAAAAAAAAAATGGATATAAACAAACTCATCTTAGGAGACAATTTAGAAATTTTACGAACTATAGAAACAGAAACGGTGAATTTAATCTATCTTGACCCACCGTTTTTTAGCAATAGAAATTACGAGGTAATTTGGGGAGACAATGGAGAAGTGCGAAGTTTTGAAGACCGCTTTTCAGGAGGAATAGACCATTATATTGCTTGGCTCAAAGAACGAGTCATAGAAATGCACCGAATATTAAAACAAACAGGATCCCTATTTTTACACTGTGATTGGCATGCAAATGCTTATATAAAAGTATATATTTTAGATAAAGTTTTTGGAGATAAAAACTTTAGAAATGAAATTATTTGGTGTTATAATGGACCTTCTAATACTTCTAAAAACTTCCCATCAAAATCAGATACCATATATAGATATAGTAAATCGGATAATTTTATTTTTAACAAAGAATCTGTTTTAATCCCTTATGACCAGGGCACTTTAGAAAGAAGAAAATATGCGGAAACAAAAAAGAAAGGAATAAAATTTCAAGGAAAACCATATAATGAATACTTTAATGGTAAAGTACCCTTTAATTGGTGGATAGATATTCCATCGGGTGGACAAATGTCTTCCAAAGAACGACTTGGCTATCCTACCCAAAAACCCGAAAAACTATTAGAAAGAATAATAACATGTGCTTCTAATGAAAACG